>JANXAH010000207.1 GCA_025062415.1 Anaerolineae bacterium
AGGTCGGCGTTGTAGAGCCGGCAGCCGTCCGCAACCACCGTCCGCTCCAGCCGACAGCCGTCTATTCGGGAGGAGGGCAGAAAACGGGAGCGGGTGTAGATAGGAAAGCGGGGGTCGTAGAAATCAAAGGGCGGGTTGGGCGGGGGGGGGCGGGCGCCCCCCCCCCCCCCCCCCCCCCCCCCCCCCCGCAGACCTCCGCCGCCTCTACGCCGCAGCGAGGATTCCCAATACGGCTCCCCAGAAAAGGACCTGCACCAGGACCCCCGCACCCCAGAGAAGATAGGCTGCCAGTCGCTCCCGAGTATAGAGCGCGCCACCCAGCACACCGTTCGCGAAGAACACAATGAAACCGATCAGGGGGATGTAGAAAATCTCTCCTCGCGCGCCCAACCGATCGGGAATCCCCTGGGCATCAAAGTGGAGAGGCAGAAGAGGGGGAAGCTCGGGAAACTGCGCGCAGAGGAAGCCGACCAGGGCTATGAGGACCACGAAACCTGCTGTCAGCAGACCCAGCGCCAGCCGATCCTGCCAGATCTCCCAGCGAGCGAATGCAGGGCCGTGGGAAGTCTGCTCCACCAGTTGCGTCGGCCCCATCTGAAGCCGATTGTGCAGCGTCCGCAGGAAGCCATCCCGGTCCTCAGGGGAAATCCCGTAGGCCAGCCCCGGTGTCTGGATGAGAATCTGCTCCTGAAGGGGCGCTGTCGCATAAAACAGGACGGGACCGATCCCCTCAATCTCCCCGTATCCTGCCCAGTAGCCGGGCCAGCGGATCCCCCGAAAGCGCACTCGTCCCTGTATCTCCTCCCCCAGGAGAACCCGCTCTATCTGGGGGGTGGGGATCACCTGCTCGGTCTCCCCCCAGACAATGACCAGTGCATTGCGGTCCAGGACGTAGGCGGAGCGGATGAGCCCGGTCAGCCGATAGGCGATCCAGCCCATCGCGGCCACACTCAGCAGGACCAGCAGTCCGGCCACGAAGGTGGCAAAGGTAACCGGCGCCGTTATTGCCCAGGCGACAAGCCCCGCGTCTATCAGCACCAGCGCAGCGATCAGCGCCAGGCCAACGCGCAGGCCGGTATGAGGATCCGTGTGCCATTCGGTCATTTCAACCGCCAGGGGAGGCTGCGGCGAATCTCACGCCGCCGTCGGGGCGGAGCGGGGGCGCAACAGGCCCAGCCGCCGAAGGACCTTCGCCGGAGTTACCCGCCGGAGCCGCTTCCACTGCCGTCGCGCCCATCGCCGGAAGGCATTGATGGGTTTGCGGCGCTGGCTTTCGGCCATTGCCCACTTCAGGAACTCGTAGTCCTGCCCCCGAATCTTCGGCTCCGTGGGGTTGCGCCGGTAGGAGTCGTAGTCGGTGATACGGCTTAAGTCGTGTTCCACCACGAAGTCGTAGAGGTCGGTTCCCGGATGGGGCGTGAAGAAGGCCGGACTGTAGTAATCCGGGTCTATCTCCTTCATCATCCGGACCGTCGCCATCACCTCTTCTTTGGTCTCCGTCGGCAGGCCCATCATGTAGTTGGCCCAGATGGCAATGCCGTACTTCTTGCAGATGCGGGCCGCCTCCAGGTTTTGGGCCACCGTCGTCCCCTTCCGGATGAATTTGAGCACCCGGTCGCTACCGCTCTCAAAGCCGATGAAGTACCCCCGCAGCCCGGCCCGCACCATCCGTTCCACCATATCCTCGTGTCTCACCACGATGTCCGCGCGGGTCTGGCAGAAGAAGGGGAGGTTGAAACCTTCGGCAATGTACTTCTCGGTGAACTCTATCACCCACTCCCGGTCCTCCGTCAGGCAGTCGTCGTGGAACATAAAGGAGGCCAGGTGATAGCGGTCCACCAACATGCGCAGTTCCGCCAGGACGTTATCCACGCTCCGGCGGCGGACCCGCTTGCCAAAGAGGTAATCTTCCCCCGGCTTGCAGAAGGAGCAGTTGTAGATACACCCGCGGCCCGCGATGATGGTGGCGAAGGGCGGCGGGAGTTCTTCCACAAAGGGGACCTCCGGCGAGTCCAGGTCGTAGCCCCACTTTTTCCATTCTTCCAGGAAAAGGTCCCGATCGCTGAAGGGGATGGCGTCCAGGTCCGGCGGCTCTCCCCGCAGGACCCGGTAGGGCGGGCGTTCCCCTCGTGCCAGCGCGTGGAGAAGGCGCGGGAAGGTAATTTCCCCCTCGCCGGTGATCAGGTAGTCCACGTGGGGAATACGCAGGCTGTCCTGCAGGGCGATGGTCACGTGCGGTCCTCCGATTACGGTAACCACGTTCGGCTTGACCTCTTTGGCAATGGCGATAGCCTGGCGGGCTGGATTGTAGTCCACGCTCATCATGGTCACGCCGACGACGTCGGGATCCCGCTCCGCCAGAACCTCCCGGAAGTGGTCCCAGCCGGAGAGAGCCCGCAGGTCTATCAGATTGACCTCAAATCCTTCGGCCTTGGCCGCCGCGCTCAGAGAGGCCAGGCCATGGGAAATCCATCCCGCGTCCATCCCCTGCTTGAGGGAATTCCAGCCGCGGCCAGCGATGCCTGGGTAGATGAAGGTCACCTTCAGGCTCATTTCCGATGCTCCCTTGATGAAAGATGTAAGAAGCAGGAGGCAAAAGAGAGTACTGGATTCCTTGCTTCCGGCGACATGCGACTCTGCTCCCTGCCGCTACCGGGGCCAGGGCGTTGGGGTCTCCCGGACTTTCTCCCGGTACTCCTGAATTCCCTTTCCGGTTAGGGGGACGAAAGCGACGCCGCCGTAATTGTAGGCCCGCAATTCCCCGTTGGGCTGTTTGACCAGTTTCCAGAGGACCTGGTACCCGCCCGGTGGTCCCACCGGGATGACCATTCGTCCTCCGACGGCCAGTTGTTCCACCAGGGGCGGCGGGACGTGGTCCGGCGCCGCCGTGACGATGATGGCATCAAAGGGGGCCTCCTCCGGCCAGCCGAAGTAGCCGTCCCCTTCCCGGCAGTGGACCCTGTAGCCCAACCGCTCCAGCCGTTCTTTCGCCGTCCGGGCCAGTTCGGGAATGATTTCTATGGAGTAGACCTCCACACCCGGGATGGAGGCCAGGACAGCGGCCTGATAGCCGGAGCCGGTTCCGATCTCCAGCACCTTATCTCCCGGCTTCAGTTCCAGCAGTTCCGTCATCAGCGCAACGATGTAGGGCTGGGAGATGGTCTGGCCGAAGCCGATGGGGAGTGGATAGTCCCCGTAGGCGTAGTCCCGCTCTTCCTCTGGTACAAAGAGGTGGCGGGGAACGGTTCGCATCGCTTCCAGGACGCGCTCGTCTGTTATACCGCGGGCTTTGATGGTCTCAATCACCATTCGCTCCCGTAACTGGGCGTAACGAGCCTCCACCTGTTCGTCGGGCGGTGGGGGAGTTGCCACCTCGGGGGCTGGTGTCGCTGGCCTGCACGCGTTCCCAGCCAGCAGGAGGAACAGAACGGGCAGAGCCAGCACCAGCCACCGAACATATCCGGACATCCTACTCCTTTCCCTCCGCCTGACGAAGATCGCCATTTGCGCGAATGTATTCTCCTGTTTACGTCCCGTTTCGTATTATAACCGCTCTTCTGGTTTGAGGCAAAATTTGCCCGAGAGAGCCCCCTTAACCTTCAGAGCGCTGGTTTTTTTGCTATTTGTTTGGGATTGACTTTTCCCCCTTTTGACGTTATAATATGACTTGAATTACCTCGCCTTTTCCCCCAACTTGGTGTACTATGAAGGCACAGCGGGTTATCAGGACTGCTCAGGGAGCGGGGACCTACCCGGAGACCAGCACCGGATAGGAAGGTTATGCGCGAGGGCCGCAAGGGGGATTCCCTCTTGGTGGCTCTCTTTTGTTTCCTGTCCCGAAGTGAAAGGAGGTGATGCCCGGACGAGATATGGAAGAGTAGGTGTCCCGCACTGCGTATTGCGTAACGCGCAACACATAACACGCAAGACACCGAAATATCCATCCCCATCGCAAACGCTCAAGGAGGTAGTCCATGAGTAGCAACACTGCATGGCGCTGGAC
>JANXAH010000227.1 GCA_025062415.1 Anaerolineae bacterium
CTGGGCTGCGGCCTGGTGGGCCTGCCGGTGAGCCTGCTCCCCCGGGCTCTGGCCCCACCCTCCGACCATCCGGAAGAGGGTGGGACGAATCTGCGGCATTGGTCGTCTCGGGGGGGAGATAGGGGCGGGGCGGCGGCCCGAAGGGCCGCCGCCCCGCCCCTATCTCCCCCCGGAGACGACCTATGCCGCAGATTCGTCCGACCCTCTTCCTGATGGTCGGAGGGTGGGGCCAGAGCCCGGTGGAGCAGGCTCTCCGGCAGGCCCACCAGGCCGCTGCCCAGGATCTGCTGGAAACCCTGCTGGACGAAGGGCTTATAGAACGGGCCGTCGTTGCCACCGATGACCCGACCTGGACTGCCAACCTGCGGGGCCTCCCGGTGGAGATAGACCCCGACCCTCCCGATACCCCTTTCCACTTTGGCCGCCGTCTGGCCGATCTCCTCACCCGTTATCCGTCGGAAGCCGCGCTCTATGCCGGAGGCGGTTCTGCTCCCCTGATGGGGCCGGAGGACTGGCGGGAGGCCCTCCGGAGTCTGGGCGAGGGGTTCTGTGCCGTCACCAATAACCTCTATTCCTCCGATTGGATCGCTTTCGCTAACCCGCAGGCTCTTATCCCGGCCGTGATGTCGCAGACACGGGACAACGCACTGGGATGGGTTTTCAGCCACGACCTGGGGCTTCGGGTTCGTTCCCTAACAGCCAGCGCGGCAACCCGGCTGGATCTGGACACCCCTGTGGACCTGCTGATCGCCCGTCTCCATCCCCGGATCGGGGATCATCTGCGCCGGGTACTGGAATCCCTGGATTGGTCGGCGGAGCGACTGGAGAAAATTCTGGAAATTATGGCGAGAGAAGGGGGGCACCTGATCCTGATCGGTCGCTGCGCCCCGACGGCGTGGCTGGCGCTGGACCAGGCGACGCACTGCTGGGTGCGGGTCTTTGTAGAGGAACGGGGGATGATCGCCAGCGGGCGACGGGAGCGGGGAGAGGTCCGCAGCCTGCTGGCGGATTATCTGGAGCGTGTAGGAATTGAAGAATTCTTTGCGGAACTTGCGCGCCTCGCTGAGGGGGTCCTGATGGATAACCGGGTTCTGCTCGCCGCGCGGGGCCTCTGGCCTTCCCCTGCGGATCGCTTCAACGCCGACCTGCTGCGCTGGCAGGAAGTGCGGGATCCCTTCCTGCGGGATTTGACCCGCGCGGCGGCAGTTACCCCGATCCCCATCGTAATGGGAGGGCAATCCGTGGTCAACGGTGGGCTGATGGCCCTGGTAGAGATTCTGAAAGCCCGCCGGGGCCTCTAACCTGGATTCTTAGACGCGCAGCCGCTACTCCGCCGGAGCCTCCGGCGCCGGAGCGGCCCCCCGACGAGCCCGCTCCACCGCCCCTGTCAACTGCTTCTGACTCTCCTCTATGAGGGCTCGCCCCTGGGCCTGAAGTTCCTCCGCCCGCCGACGAATGTCCGCAGCGACGGCTTCCGCCTTGGCCCGCGCCTCTTCCAGGACTTGTTCGGCTCGCTCCTGGGTCTGCCGGGCCTTCTCTTTCGCCCGCTCCGTCAGTTCTATGCTCTTGGAACGAATCTGGGCGCGGGTCTCTTCTCCAGATTGAGGAGCAAACAGCAGGGCCACAGCGGCTCCTACCAACCCGCCAATCACGAATCCGGTCAAAAACGCGACCACATCGCTTCCATTATCCCGTGCCATATCAAACCTCCTCGCTAAAGATGTTCTGCCGGTCAGAAGCCCCGGGAAAAGGCGGCTCCTCATCGGCGTTAATAAGTGACCACCCGGTCCAGAGTTTTCGCAAACTCCACCCAGGCGGCAACCATCTGCCGGGTCGGCAACCGGCGAACCAGTTTCTTTTCTTCGTTCACCTGAACGAGTTTCTCATAGAGGTTATCAGGGTTCCGGTGTGCCAGTTCTACCACCGTGTCCACCCCCGCAGCCTCCAGCAGGTCGCTGTATTCCTCCCCGACTCCTTTGACGCGCATCAGGTCGGCCCGGTTCACCCAGGCCAGAATCAGATCAGGCCGGATGCCCGTTTTTTCCGCCAGTTCAGCCCGCCCCTGAGAGGTTGCCCCGGCCCGCAACAGGGCCTCTGTCGTACCGATCCCGATGGCCCGCAGTTTTTCCGCGTAGGCTGGTCCAATGCCCTCAATGGTCTCTATCCTTGCCATAGGTACCCCCTTTACAGAAATTGTCAGAACTACCGGGGACTTCCCTCCGGGCCATTTAGGGGAGGAAGGTCCGCCAGGCGGCTGAGGCCAAAATGCTGAAGGAAGGCAAAAGTCGTCGCATACAGAATCGGGCGCCCAGGTGTAGGCGCTCGCCCAGCCTCCTCAATGAGTCCCGCGGCTAACAGCGTGCGCAGGACACTATCACAGTTCACACCCCGGATCGCCTCTATCTCCGGCCTGGAGATGGGTTGACGGTAGGCAACGATCGCCAGAGTTTCCAGCGCGGCCTGGGAAAGGCGGCGGCGTTCCCCGAGCCCCAGCAGCCGTTCCACGTAGGGGGCCGCTTCGGGCATTGTGACCAGTTGAACGCGCTCCCCCAGCCGCTGAAGGCGCAGGCCCCGGCGGCTCAATTGTTGCTCCAGGTCCTTCAGGGCCTCCTCCACCCTTGTCGGGGGAACCTCCAGAACAGTTGCCAGTTGACCAACAGAGACAGGTTCGTCCGCAACAAATAAGAGGCTCTCTATGAGTGCCGGAAGGGGAAGTTCTTCTGTCATTTGCTAAAGAAATTATACATCGCTTTTCTACACGATGCAAAACGCAGGGTGCCGCAATTTGACACCTTTGACAAAAGGAGTACAATAGAAATGAACTACCGGAACGCAAGCCCCTTCCCCCTATCTACCAGGGAGTATCTTCCGCATCCTCCTCCGGGCATGTGACCGGCCCGATATAATTGGTCCCCCTTTTCAGTTCCCTCCTCGTTCCCTAAGGGAAGACCGCGTGTTTTCCCGGACCTGATCCGGGAAGCCTGAGGCACCCTGGTGCTCTCCCCAGCCCCGTGCGCCTCTTTATCGTTTTATCCTTTTCATCCAGGTCGTAACAGCCCGAAAGGGAAGTCCAATGAAAAACAAACTCATACTCACGGGCAGCCTCGCGGCGGCCGTACTGGCCCTGGGCCTGGCGACCGTCGCCCTCGCCCTGGTGGGCGACCTGAACGTGGACGGCGCCGTGAACGATGCCGATATGGCTATCGTCACCAACGCCTACGGCAGCCGGGCCGT
>JANXAH010000060.1 GCA_025062415.1 Anaerolineae bacterium
TTTTTGAAGATAGTCACAGGCCTGGTCGCCCGCGCTAATGAACTTTAAAAATCTAACCCGGGCATAGGCCGATGTTGCAACTTAAAACATTGCCCGGCAATCCGCCGTTCTTCGCCCTCACCCCACCCCCTGCCCCTCCCCTCTCCCGCTCGCCTGCGGCGGCGGGCGGAAACCTGACCCCACCCCCAAACCCAACCCACTACCCCAAACGGGCCAGGGGGGGGGGAAAACCGTGCCCCCTAACCCCCCCCGCGGGGGGGGAGGGGGGGTGGGGGGGGTGGGGGGGGCGCCGCCCCCGTCCCACCACAAAAGGCTACTGCTGGAATTTGTTAAACCGCCACATCACGTCCGGATGAGTTTGTTAAAACTTATCAGCGCCGCAGGTGCCCGGAGAGCCTGAATTTTCAGACCGACTCTGATCACAGGAGCGTCGCCATGATACCGCTTTAGGGTGGGTTTGCAAAGCGGAAAAGAAGCCTCACGGCCACTTGCAACTTCTCAAAAGTGTGGCAAAATATAACCTTTGGTGGCTTTCTCCTGCCAACCCACCCGGCTATCTGAGCGAGGAGGAACAATGAAAGATAAGGAAATGATTGAAATCCGCTGGCATGGCCGGGGAGGGCAAGGAGTTGTGACCGCCGGGAAACTCCTGGCCGAAACGGCTATGGGCACCGGTCAGTACATCCAGGCCTTCCCCGACTTCGGGCCGGAGCGAATGGGTGCGCCCGTCCGCTCTTTCACCCGTCTGAGTTCCAAACCCATCCGCATCCATTCCCAGATTGAGCACCCCGACGTCGTCCTGGTCCTTGACCCCACCCTGCTGGGCACCGTACCGGTAACTGAGGGGCTAAAGGAAGATGGCATTCTCATCGTCAACACCTCTATGAGCCCCGAGGAGGTTCGGAAACTCACGGGCTTCCGGACTGGCAAGGTCTTCACCGTAGATGCCAGCCACATCGCTATAGAGGAGATGGGCCGGGAGATCACCAACACCCCGATGTTGGGAGCCTTCGCCCGGGCCACCGGCCTCTTTGATCTGGACGCGCTGGAGAAGCAGGTCCGGGAGTGGTTCAGTGAAAAGGTCTCCCCTGGGGTTGTGGAGGCCAACATCCGCATCCTGCGGCGCGCGGCCCAGGAACTGCGAGAGGGATAACACAACACGCAACACGTACAGGAGCATCTGTCATGGCACCGTTAAAAGGATGGCGCGAGATTCCCATCGGCGGCGTCATCGTGGAGGCTGGAAACGCAGTGGAGTATAAGACAGGTGGTTGGCGGGCCTTTCGTCCCGTCTTCGGCCAGGCGCAGTGTATCCACTGCTTCCAGTGCTGGCTCTTCTGCCCGGATTCCAGCATCCTCGTGGACGCCGAGAACGAGAAAATGGTCGGCTTTGACCTGGACCACTGCAAGGGCTGCGGGATTTGCGCCTCGGTGTGCCCGGTCAACGCCAAGGTCATCCGTCAGGCGGGAGAGAAACTGAGCCGGGACGACCCCCGCCTGTGCATCCGGATGGTAGAAGAAGGGAAAGCCCCGTAGTGCAGGAGGCGTCCTGCGGCATACTGCAGGATTTACCCTGCAGGACCCGTAGCGCAGGATTCATCCTGTAGCACACTACGGTTGGAGAAGAACCTGGAGGAATCCAATGAGCCGATATGAAGCGCTTACCGGAGACCAGGCGGTCGCTACGGCGATGCGCCAGATTAACCCCGACGTGGTCGCCGCCTACCCCATCACCCCTCAGACGGAGACAGTGGAGTTCTTTGCGGAGTACGTGGCGAATGGGGAGGTGACGACCGAGTTCATTTGCGTGGAGAGCGAACACTCGGCGATGAGCGCCTGTGTGGGCGCGTCCCTGGCGGGCGCGCGGGTGATGACCGCGACCTCTTCCCAGGGGCTCGCGTTTATGTGGGAAATCGTCTACATTGCTGCCTCCTACCGCTGCCCCATCGTGATGAGCCTGGTCAACCGGGCCCTCTCCGGCCCTATCAACATCCACTGCGACCACTCCGACGTGATGGGCATGCGGGATAGCGGCTGGATCATCCTCTTCTCCGAAAACTGCCAGGAGGCCTACGACAACGTCATCCAGGCCGTCCGCATCGCCGAACATCCCGACGTCCTGCTGCCCGTGGTGGTCTGTCAGGATGGGTTCATCACCAGCCACGCGATGGAGCGGGTAGAGGTCTACGACGACGCCGACGTTAAAGCCTTCGTCGGCACCTACCGGCCCAAATGGTCTGTCCTGGACGTGGACAACCCCAAGACCTATGGCGCGCTCCACTTCTATGACTACTACTACGAGAGCAAGCGCCAGCAGGTGGAGGCGATGGCAAATGCCAAGCCCGTCATCCTGGAGGTCGCCGACGAGTTCAACCGCAAGTTCAACCGCAACTACGGCCTCTTTGAGACCTACCGGCTGGACGACGCCGATGTTGCGATCGTCGTCGCTAACTCCACTGCCGGGACGGCAAAGGAGGTGGTGGACAGCCTGCGCACGCAGGGTCTGAAGGTGGGCCTGCTGAAGCCGCGCGTCTTCCGGCCCTTCCCGGCGAAGGAACTGGCCGACGCCCTGCGCCACCTGAAGGCCTTGGCGGTGATGGACCGCTCCATCGCCTTCGGCTCTATGAACAACGCCGGTCCCCTCTTCCTGGAACTGACGGCGGCGCTGGCCATCCACGGTGTCCAGATCCCCATCGCCGACTACGTCTTCGGCCTGGGTGGCCGCGATATCAAGCCCGCAGAGATAGAGTCCGTCTATCGGGACCTGCTCCGCATCGCCGAGACCGGAAAAGTGGAGCGGTTGGTGACCTACCTGAGCGTTCGGGAGTAGGGAAGCCGATGCCTGTTGGACCGGTTCTGAGCCCCGACACAACGCCCGAAGCGGCCCGGGTGCAGATGGAATTGCTGCGACGGGCGACGGTTGCCCAGCGCTTCCGCCCGACCCGCTCCCTGAGCCAGATGGCAATGGAGTTGGCCCGCCGGGCCCTCCGGCGTCGGATGCCGGAGGCCAGCGAAACTGAGGTCAACCTGGCCTTCGTGGCTCTATGGTACGGGCAAGACCTGGCGGAAGAACTGCGCCGCTACCTGGCTCAGCGGCAGCAGGCCATCCGTGAGGTTTCCGAAGGAGACGAGAAATGGCTACTAAACTGATCCCCAAAGAACTGGCAAAGAAGCCCGATCGGCTCTCGCCGGGACACCGGCTCTGTGCCGGGTGTGCGGCGCCGATCGTCGTTCGGCAAATTCTGGCGGCCATTGATGAGCCCGTCGTCGTGGCGAACGCCACGGGCTGTCTGGAAGTCGCCACAACGGTTTACCCCTACACCGCGTGGCGGGTGCCGTGGGTCCACAGCGCCTTTGAGAACGCGGCCTCCACTATCGCCGGGATAGAAGCGGCCTACCGCAGTCTGGTCCGCCAGGGCAAGATTCCCGACCGCAATGTCAAGTTCATCGCCTTCGGCGGCGATGGCGGTACCTACGACATCGGCTTTCAGGCCCTCTCCGGCGCGCTGGAGCGGGGGCATCAGTTCGTCTACATCTGCTACAACAACGAGGCCTACATGAACACCGGCATCCAGCGTTCTGGAGCCACCCCGCTGGGCGCCCACACCACCACCTCCCCGGCGGGCCAGGTCATTCCCGGCAAACAACAGATGCGTAAGGACCTGACGGCCATCATCGCCGCCCACGACATCCCCTACGTGGCCCAGGCTGCTCCCACCCAGTGGAAGGACCTGATGGAGAAGGTCCGCAAGGCCATCAACTGCGGCGGGCCAGCCTTCATCAACGTCCTTTCCTCCTGCAACCGGGGCTGGCGCCACGAGACCTACGAGACGCTGGAACTGACCCAACTGGCAGTGGACACCTGCTACTGGCCCCTCTACGAGGTGGAGAACGGCGTCTGGCGGCTGACCTACAAGCCTAAGGAGAAACTCCCGGTGGAGGAGTGGCTCAAGCGACAGGGTCGCTTCCGCCATCTCTTCCGCCCGGAGAACCGCCACCTGATAGACGAACTCCAGGCTGAGGTGGACCGCCGCTGGGAGCGGTTGCTCTTCCTCTGCGGGGAAAAATAGACGAGCAGAACGTGCCAGGCACTTGCAGAAGTGCCTGGCACGTTCTCACCGCTGTACCTCTCGCTCTCCGAAAAAGCGAGGATGTGTGTCCTGAGCCTTCAGATCCCCCTACGGGTAGCCCTATTTTCCGGATAACTCCTGAGCAGACAGGCTCGCGCAAACGTTGCACCCACCGCGGGCACAAGTTCCCTGCCATCATCTTCCTGCTTCTATTCCTTCCCCTTGCTGCCTGTCGCAACGGGCTCCTTACCTCTCCTCCCTCCCCAATTTCCACCCAGGACCCCTGCTCGGTGCTGCTGGCCCAGGGAGACGCCCTGACCAGGGCCCATCAGCGAACCGCTGCGGAGGCCACCTATCGGCAGGGGGCTCTCCTCTGCCCGGAGAGTCCTGCGCCCCATCTGCGCCTGGCCCACCTGTACCTGGACTGGAACCGACCACAGGAGGGCCTGGAGGCCATAGCGAAGGCGGAGCGGGCGGGCGCCGCTCCGGCGGAAACCGCGGCCCTGCGGGCCGCCCTGCTGGCCGCGCAGGGCAACTGGGAGGAGGCCCTCCGTTGGGGCGAACGGGCCCGTGCGATGGGCAACACCGATCCGGCGCTCCTCCATCTTCTGGGAGACGGGTACCTCCGGATGGGTCAGGTGGACCGGGCCGCCGAGGCCTACCGGGCTCTGCTGGCGATCGCACCCGACGACCGTCGGACGCAGGAGCGGCTGGGGGTTCTGACGGCCCTCTCCGACCCTGCCGCGGCGGCCGACTCCCTGCGCGCGGCCTCCACGCCGCTGGCGGAAGCGGTCCTTCGTGCTCTGGAAAGTTCCGGCCCGGAGCCCGCCGCGCGCCTGATGGCCGTCGGACAGGCCTGCCTGAAGGCTGGTGAGCCTGCGCTGGCGGCAGTGGCACTGGAGCGGGCCGTCCTGCGTGCGCCGGACTTTGCCGAGGCCCGCGCTCTGCTGGGCTATGCCCTGACCCAACTGGCCTCTACTCCAGAGGAACACCAGCGGGCTCGCGAACACCTGGAGGCTGCGGTCCGCCTTCAGCCGAACTCCCCGCTGACCCGTTCCCTTCTGGGGCTCTACCTCCTGCGCCGAGGCGACCCCGCCGGAGCCCGTCCCCATCTGGAGGCCGCCTACGACCTGGATCCGACAAACCCGGCGGTCGCTCTTCACCTGGGCCTGACCTACGCCGACCTGGGGGACTACCTGGTCGCCGATGTCTGGCTGTCGGAGGCAACCCGACTGGCCCCAAAGGACCCCAAAATCTGGGAGGCGGTGGCCCGGTTCTATACGGACCGGTTCGGGCGCGATCCTCGCGGCGCGGCTGCCGCTCAGGCCCTGGTCCGCCTGGCGCCGGACGATGCAGGGGCACACGACCTGCTGGGCTGGGCGCTTTTTCGGGCAGGGAAAATCGCCGAAGCGGAGGAATCTCTTCGGAAAGCCCTGACCCTGGACCCGAACCTGGCCTCCGCCCACTATCATCTGGGAGTCCTTCGTGCTTCCCTGGGCCAACACGAGCAGGCCCAAGAGGCTCTCCGCAGGGCGCTGGACCTCAACACCGACCCGCAGATGCGGGAGGAGATAGAGGAGGCCCTGGCAGTCCTGTCGCCGACGGAGAGCCGATAACCTTTGCCCCCACCCTGGGAATGTGTTATAATACCTCCGCCATCATTCCGAAGGGGGCAGTTTTTGCGGGGGGGGGGGGGGGGGGGGGGGCCCCCCCACCCACACCCACCCCCCCCCCCCCACCCGCCCCGGGGCGGGGGGGGGGGCGGCCCCGGGCGCAAGCCCCCCCGACCACCCCGCGGGGGATGGGGGTCGTGGTCCTGGCGCCCGCGCCCCCCCCGCAACCCGGGGGGGGTTTTGGGCGGGTGGTTTGTGTTTTGGGGGGGGGCCGCCCCCCCCCCCCCGCCGCAAAAACCATATCCCTCCCGGCAAAACCCGTCCGAAGTTTCCGGAAGGAGCCAGTGCCAATGGAACTCTCCCAACTGACCCAGATGGTTCAGTGGCTGGACGAGGAGCGCCGCAAAGATAAAGCCCTCATCGCTGCCCTTCAAGAACAGGTCAGACTCCAGGCTCAGCAACTGGCCCAGCAGCAGGAACAGATTATCGCACTTCAGCGCGCTGTGGCAGGGATAGAACCTCTCCTTTCCCAGATTCCGGGCATCTACCAGGCGCTGGAAGGGCTCAAGGCTGAAGTGGGCCGTATGCTGGAACTGCGGGAAGAACAGTGGCGCAAAGAGCAGCGGGAAGCCGACCGGACCCGCCAACTGGAAATTGGAGCCCTAAAGGACGAAATCGCCCGTGTCGCCGAGGGCCTGCGCCCTATCCCCCGGCTGGAGGAGAGCCTGGCCGCCCTTCAGGCCGAAGCGATCCGTCTCCACGAGAGCCAGCAGCGGATGGAAGTGGCCCTATCCGACCTGAAGAAGCAGGCAGAGGACCGAGCCGCTGTCCTTGTCTATCTGGAAGAACAGCGCCGGGCCGACAACAAGCGGATTGCAGCCCTGGAGATGGAACTTCCGGAATTGCGCCGTCGGATAGAAGCGACCGACGCGAAACTCCCGCTTCTGGAGGAGGCTGTTCAGAAACAAAAGCGGTATCTGGAAGAGGGCCTGAAACCTATCAAGGAATTTGAGAAAGTCGTGGAAGAACTGCGCATCGCTGATTTCCGCCGCAACCAAGAAGTTCGGAAATGGGCAGGGCAGGCGGAGGAAGTGCGTGCGGAACTGGAACGACTCCGGGAGGAGCGGCAACGGCTGATAGAAATTCACCCCCAGGTCCGCCGGGCGCTGGATAACCTTGGGGCCTTTCAGACCCGGCTGGAGACCCGCCAGAACGAGATCGCTGAAATCCAGCGGCTGGCGGAGGAGCGATTGAAACGGCAGTGGGAGGAATGGCAGACGGCCCAAGAGAAAGCCCGCCGCAACTGGGAGATCTCCGCGGAAGAACGCTGGCGCCAACAGGAGCGGTTCAACGCTACGGTGAGCAAGCGGCTGGATCGCCTTGTCGCTACAGCCCAACTCTGCTACTCTCAAATTACCGCCATCTGGGAGACCCGTCGCGCGGATGCGGTGCGCACCTTTGCCCACACCCGTGAGGCCTACGAGGCCCGCATCGCCGAAATAGACCAGCACCTCGCTGCCCTGAAGGAACACCCGCCGGAGGAATAAGCAGAATCAACGAACCGTAGATCTGCTGATACCTGATCTCTGCCAGGAGGGACGCCCCGTGCACGTCATCGGCACCGCCGGACATGTAGACCACGGCAAATCCACCCTCGTCCACGCCCTTACCGGCATCAACCCCGACCGGCTGCGGGAGGAGCAGGAGCGGGAAATGACCATAGACCTGGGCTTCGCCTGGCTCACCCTCCCCAACGGTGAACCGGTCGGCATTGTGGACGTCCCTGGGCACCGGGACTTCATTGAGAATATGCTGGCAGGCGTCGGTGGGATAGACGCAGCGCTCTTCGTCATCGCCGCCGACGAGGGAGTCATGCCCCAGACCCGGGAACACCTGGCCATTCTGAACCTCCTGCGCATTCCCAGCGGTGTCGTCGCCCTGACCAAAGTGGACCTCATCAGCGACCCGGACTGGCTGGAACTGGTCCAGGCGGATGTGGAGGAAGTCCTGCGGGGCACCGTCTTGGAGGGCGCTCCGATCGTCCCCGTCTCTGCCCGAACCGGACAGGGACTGCAGGAACTGATCGCCGCGCTCCAGGAGGTCCTGACCCGCACCCCGCCTCGCCCGGACCGGGGGCGTCCCCGCCTGTGGGTGGATCGGGTCTTCACCGTGGGCGGGTTCGGGACCGTCGTCACCGGCACCCTGGTGGACGGCCACCTGGAAATCGGCCAGGAGGTGGAAATTCTCCCCCAGGGGCTTCGGGCCCGCATCCGGGGCCTCCAGACCCACAAGACCAAAATCCAGCGCGCCGTCCCGGGAAGCCGTGTCGCCATCAACCTTTCCGGCGTCTCCAAACAGGACCTCTCGCGGGGCAACCTGGTCACTCTCCCCGGATGGCTTCGCCCCACCACCCTGGTAGACGTCCGGCTGGACCTGATCCCTGATGCTCCCTTCCCCCTCAAACACAACGCCCACGTCAAATTCTTCTGTGGCTCCGCGGAAACCCTCGCCCGGGTCCGACTGCTGGGCACAGAGACACTCACCCCCGGCGAATCCGGCTGGGCACAACTGGAACTGGATGATCCCTTGCCCCTTGTCCGGAGAGACCGATTCATCGTCCGGCTGCCCTCACCGGCCGTGACCATCGGTGGAGGCGAGGTGGTGGACCCCCATCCGGGCCGCAAGCATCGCCGCTTCCGTCCTGAGGTTATCTCCCGCCTGGAGACGCTGGCCCGGGGCACCCCCGCTGAAATCCTCCTCCAGACTCTGGAGCGACAGGGGCCGATGACGGTCCGGGAACTTCTGGATGCTTCTGCCCTGGGAGAGACTGCCCAGGATGCCCTTACGGAACTCCTCGCCGCAGGCGACGCGCTCATTTTAGACGCCGTCTCCGACCCCGCGCCGGCCCGGCTGATCGCCTCCCGCTCCTGGTGGTCGGCGACAGTCGCTCGGGCCCGGGAGGAACTGGCCGCCTACCACGCCCGCTACCCCCTCCGGCCTGGGATGAGCCGAGAAGGCCTGCGCAGCGCACTGCGGCTGGACCCCCGCATCTTCAACGGGTGGATGGCCCGCGCGGCGGTTGAGGGTATACTGGTGGACGAGGCCGCCACCGTCCGTCTCCCCGACCACGAAGTCCGCTTCTCGCCCCAGCAGCAGCAGGCAGTGAACGACCTCCTGGCCCGCTTCCGGGCCGCGCCGTACACCACCCCATCGGTGAAAGACGCCGCCACGCTCGTGGGCGAAGAGGTCCTCGGCGTCCTCCTGGCCCGCGGCGACCTGATCCAGGTCTCCCCGGAGGTTCTCTTCCTGCGGGAAACCTACGAGGAGATGGTGGACCGCATCCGCTCCCACATCCGGGAGCACGGGAGCATCACCCTGGCCCAGGTCCGGGACCTCTTCCAGACCAGCCGGAAGTACGCGCAGGCCCTGCTGGAATACCTGGACTCGGTGGGGGTCACCCGGCGGGTCGGGGATGAGCGCGTTTTGGTGGAGAAGTAGGACGCGGCTAAACGCGGATTCTTTTGCGTCTCCGAAGGGATGATTCGCTGGATCAGTCGTCCAGGGGTTGCAGCGATTCTTCTTCTGCTGACAATGGCCCTGCTGGCCGTGGGGACGCTCTTCCCCCAGCGGCCAGACGATCCAGTCGCGGCAGCCCTCTGGGAGAAGGCTGTGCGTCTCCGTTACGGTTCCCTGAAGGGAGCCCTGGAATGGCTGGGACTGTTCCGCTGGTATACGACTCCGGTCCCCTGGGTTGCCCTGGCCGCTCTGGCGGTCGTCACGTTTCTCTGCACCGCAAACCGCTGGCCGACGTTATGGGGGCGCCTGCGCTCCTGTTCGGCTCCCCACCTGGGCACCCTGTTGACCCACCTGGCGGTCCTCCTTCTCCTGGCAGGCCTGGCCGTGGACGCGCTGGGCTGGCGGGAGGAACGGACCCTGACCATCGGAGACACCGTCACCCTGGCCCATTTTCCCCAACTCTCCCTCCGCGCCGACGACATTCGGGTCCTCCGCTACCCAGACGGCACCCCAGCCGACTATGAAGCCGAAGTCACCTTCTTTCTGGGAGACCGCATAGAACGAACAAGCATTCGGGTTAACAACCCGGCGACGTTCAGTGGGACGAGATTCTTGATCGTCGGATACACCCAGTTGGACAACCGTCCCTTCGTGACCCTGCTGGCTGTCTACGACCCCGGGGCTCCTCTGTGGCTGATCGGTGGGGGAATGCTCCTGGTTGGGCTGGGGATGACGACGCTCGGACTGGTCGCTCCGGCGGGGGTTAAAGAGCAATCGGCATCGCCCCGCTGATACCCCATCCAACTTCGGTGAAGGAAATTTTCAGCGCGGCGGCGCCGCGCCGAAAATTTGTCCGCTTTTTATACCGACTCCGCCGTCAGGAGGCCTCTGCTGCCCGGAGCCGCCGCAGCGGGGCCGGGAGGAGCGAGCCCAACATCTCCCGCTCGCGTGGGGTAAAGGCTTTCAGCCGGATCACCAGCAGTGGGTAGACCAGTAGCAGCACTACCAGCACCACCGCAGAGTGACATAGGGCCGCCGCGGTCGCCAATGCCGTCGTCCCCAGGCCCGCCAGAGCCAGCCGCCCCAGCGTCTGCCCCCAGCCGATGGCCCCCATCTGTCGGGTGAGGTCCACAGCGAAAAGGAGCGCCAGCAGCATCTCCCCGCCGATCAGGATCCAGGCCGATGCGACATAACTGTAGTGCGCCGTCAGCAGCAGGTTTGCCACAACGGTAAAGGCCACCCGCGTGCCGGAGGCCAGGAAGACGTACCGCTGCCGATTCAGCGCGATGAGAACGTAGTTGGTCAGGCTGTTGAACCAGCCGAAGAGGATGGACCAGACCATAAGCCGCAGGGCGAGCGCACCGTGGGGCAGGAAAGCCGAACCGCTCAAAAGCCCCACCAGCGGTGTCGCCAGCAGCGCTACCAGAACCGCCGTCGGAAAGGCGATGGCCAGAAGCAATTTGACGGAGAGCCGGTACGCTGTCCGCAGGGCCTCCCGATCCTCCACCGCCAGCCGCGCCATCACCGGGAAGATTGCGATGGTGAAGAATGAGGGAATAATGTTCAGCGCGTCCACCCACTTACGGGCCGCGTCGTACCAGCCCACGGCGGCATCCCCCTGCAGCCGCTGCAGGAGCAGGATATTGACGCCGGGGAAGAGGGCCTGCAGGAGCAACGAGAGCATCAACGGCCAGGACTCTGCGAGCATTTTCCTCACTCCACCCCCGCCGCCTTCGGCGGCACCCCCTCCCTTCTCCTGACCAAAGGTCAGGAGAGGGGAGGGGGTAGCGGCGAAGCCGCTGGGGGTGGGGTGAGGAAGCACCCGGTAGGCCAGCGCGGCCAGGATGCCCAGGGTACAGAAGTTCGTCATGATGGAAGCCCCCGCCAGGCCGATGATGCCCAGCCCACCCACCAGCACGAGCACCCCCAGCGTTACTTTGATGAGGGTAGTGACAGTCTGAATCGCAGCAGGGTACTCGTGTTTCTCATGGCCCCGAAAGAGCGCAGCCAGTCCATAGGCCAGGCTTCCTGGCAACAGCCCCAGATAGAGAAGCACGGTGGCCCAGATGGTCTCTGAGGCCAGAGGAGCCTCCAGGGATTGCCAGGCCGCCAGGAAGCCGCCCAGGAGAGGCAACGCGGCCACAAAGAGCGCAAACCGCAGCGCGCTGGTGGTCAGGAAGAGCTCCCACGTTCGCTCCCGCTGCCGGGCCACCTCCCGCATCAGGTACATATCCAGCCCGAAGTTGGCAATGATGTCAAACCAGAGATAGATGTTGACAGCGGTGGCGTAGCGCCCGTTCCCTACCGGCCCCAGGATGCGGGCCATCAGCGCCGCAAAAGCCATCTCTATGGCCCGGTTGAAGAGGTTGAGGACAATAGGGGCCAGGGAGTTCTTCGCCACCCGCCGGACAGTATCCCCCTCGTCCGTCTCCCGATAGAAGAAGCGCCAGAGATAGAGGCCCACCAGGAACAGGAGGACCATCCCCGCAACGAAGGTGATGAACGCGCCAATTTTGACGCTATCGGGGCTGTACTTGAACCGAACCGTCCAGGCCCCTGGCTCCAGGTAGACAGCGCGGAAGTTGCCGTTGGCGCGGCAGATGGCGACCTCCCGCTCCGCGTCCTCGCTGGCCCCCTGGGGCCGGACGAAGGCCCGCCAGCCAGGAAAGTGGCTGTCGCCGAGAACCAGCCAAGAGGGTTCAGAAACTGCCACGTCCACGAAAACTTCGTTCAATGTATACCGGGTGATCGTCTGGGAGACGGGGCTGGCGGGTTGAGGGGACGACGTGGCCGGTTCACAGCCCGCGTCTAAAACAACGTAGCGGTGAACGTCATATGTGCGGAGGGCTTCCGCCACGTCCTTGGCAAAAACGGCCGCGGAGGCGGGGAGGGTGAACGCGCGGGGAAGGACCCCCAGGTTCTCGTAGACCCGCACTGCCCGGTCCTGGTAGACGAGCCGGTATTTGGCCGGGTTGGGAATTTCCACCTCGGTGAGGATGTACTTGACGTTGAGCATATCCAGCAGCGGGCTATCCAGGGCCGACCAGGTCCGCAGAGAGGCGATGCGGTTGTACAGAAGTTCGTCCTGGGGCTCAATGAGGGCCATGTAGTCGGCGTACTGGGCGGGGAAGATGGAGTCGTACCCGGCGATCGTCTGGAGGTCATAAAGCATACCGGAGTTGGCGTTCATCGTCTTGGTGGTGCCGGGCGGGGTGAAGGTGGCGTAGCGCCAGAGGGAGGTATCTTGCCGGAGGAACTCCACCACCGGCGGGGTGTAATCCAGCAGTTTCGGGTCCACGGCGGGGTTGAAGCCTGCGCCGAAGGCGACCAAGTCCACCACCAGCACCAGCACGGCCAGGACTTCCCAGGCAGGGACCCGTAACGCAAGATTTATCTTGCACTTGCGCCGCGCGGCGCAGGGTGCATCTTGCGCTATAGGGGGAGTGGCTCCGATATAGATGGGGCACTGGCTGACCCACAGGACGATACCCGTCGCGGTCAGCAGCAGGCCGAAAAGCGCGATCCAGCGGAACTCGTAGGAGTAGAAGGCTCGGTGATCTGGAAAGCCGGAGGGGGCCAGAGCCAAACTCCAGAAGGCTCGCTCCACCAGCGGCTCTATACGGGCAAAGAAAACCCGGCTGAAGGCAAGCCCGACCAGAGTAAATAGCCCACCCCAGAAGGCCAACGCGGCCAGGACCGTTACGGCGGAAGGGGAGGCATCCAGGAGGAGCAGGCGGAGGAGGCCGCTGCGCCGATTGGAAATCGGCCTTTCCGGGCGCCCTGCCTGCTTCGCTGCGCTCGCAGCGGGCGCCGGGCGTCGGCCTTCGCCGACGCGCCCTCTCACCTCTTGCTGCAGAACGTCGGCCCCGAAGGCCGCCAGGGCTGCCACCGAGAGCGTCAGCGGGAAAACCCACCGGAAGGGGGAGTGGGACTGGTGGAGGTATGGGAGTATATAGACCAGCGCGTAGACCGGCGTGCCGAAGATGCAGGCGAGGGAGAAGAGGGCCAGAAGGGTGAAGAACATGCAGGGGAGCAGAGGAGCAGGGGAGCGGCGTCGGCGGACTACGGAATACACAACACGCAATACGGTAAATGTGGCCAGGAAGAGCGGCAGTAGCCCCAGATACGCCCCACCCTCCACGTAGTTCTTCACATCCCAATCCGGGCTGAGGATCGGCTGACCTTCGGCGTTGACCGTGAAGGGAACATTCTGCCATTGGAAGAGGTCAAAGTAGGTGTGATGGGCCGGGTTGCCGAAGAAATTGGGAATGAGGAAAGTAATGAGTCGGCGGGGTGGATAGGCCCAGCCCAGGACCTGCTCCAGGGTGGGCGCGGCCTGGGCGCCCCGGAAGCCCAGGGAGGCCACCTCGTAGAGGGGGATGAACTGCACGGCCCCCAACGCCAGCCCGATAGCCAGCATTAGGGCCAGCCAGAGGAGAGGGCGTAGGCGGCCCTCATACCTACTCCCGGCCCTGTGGGCCACCCCCTTTCCCTCTCCCGCAGAGCGGGAGAGGGAAAGGGGGGCAGAGGAGAAGGGGTGAGGGTACACCACCCGCCACAGGATATACGCCCCGGTCACCAGCAGGACGAAGTAGGTATTCTCCGCATGCCCCGCCAGCATCTGGCAGCCCAGGCCGATGGCCCCCAGAACTGCCCAGGGGAGACGGGCAGGCCGCCCCCCCAGCGCGGGCCAACGCTGAAAGACTCGCTCCACCATCGCCAGGATGAAGGGGAGCCATGATGCCCCGGCGACGATCATCGGATGGACCACCGAGACCACCATAAAGCCGCTGAACTGGAAGGTGATCCCGGCGATGAGGCTTCCCAGCCGTCCTGCGCCCAGGGTGCGAGCAAAGAGATACATCCACACCCCGGCCAGCCCCAACTGAAGCCAGGTGAAGACTCCGTACGCGCGCCAGAGGGGGAGAACATAGAAAACGATGCTCAGCGGGTAGAGGCCGGAATGCTGGCCGTTGGCCAGAAAGGGATGCCCGGCGAAGATATACGGGTCCCAGAGAGGGAGTTCCCGGTTTTGCAATGCCTGGAGCAGGAACCGCTTCCAGACGTAATTCTCCAGAATCAGGTCAGCCAGGAGAGGATTCTGGGGAACACTCACACCCAGTTCAGCGGCGGCGGAGCGGAACGGCTCAAACAGGAAGAGCGCGTCCGCGGGGATAAGGGTTTTGGGGCCGAAGACCACCGGCGCAAAGAGCAGGAGAGGCAAAAGCATCAGCAAAAGGGCGATCAGGATGCCAGAAAACCGGACAAAGAATCCGCGTCTCTCCGCGTTCATCCGCGTTCCTTAAAGGACTTCCCAAATCTACATTTATCTGCGGTCCATCCGATTCCGGTAATGCCAGCGGACCTGCCAGACCCGCAGGGCAGCCTCCATCTGCACCCGCAGGCTCATCTTGGAGCGCCCTTTCTGCCGTTCCTCAAAACGGATGGGGATCTCCAGAATCCGATAGCCCAGCCGCTCGCAGATATAGGCCATCTCCACCTGAAAGACGTACCCTTGAGAGCGGACCCGGTCCAGGCCTATCCCTTCCAGCGTCTCCCGTCGCCAGGCGCGAAAGCCGCCCGTCATATCGCGGATATGAGAACCCAGAATTGTGCGAGCGTAAAAGTTGCCCCACCAGGAAAGCAATTTGCGCTCCCAGCCCCAATCCTCAGCAGTCCCTCCACCGGGGATATAGCGGGAACCGATGACCAGGTCGTAGTCGGGGATATGGGCCAGGAGCCGGGGGACATCAGCGGGATTGTGGGAGAAATCGCAGTCCATCTGGACGACAACCTCGGCCCCGTTAGCGAGGGCCCTCTGGAACCCCGCGAGATATGCCCGCCCCAACCCGCGTGGGCCGGTACGGTGGAGAACAGAAACCTGTTCCGGATACATCAACGCCAGGCGGTCGGCGATTTCCCCCGTGCCATCGGGGGAGGCATCATCTACCACCAGGATGTTCAGACCGGGAATGCCCAGGCCCAGCAGAGCCTCTACCATTGGACCAATATTTTCAGCCTCGTTGTATGTGGGAAGAACTACCGTTGTTCGCATACTCGCTCCATACGCAGGAACTAACTATGGCTATCTTACCACAATTTTGGGAAAAGGGTAGAAAAGGACATCTGCGAGATTTACCCTCCGGACGCTTTGCAGTCTACTTCGCGCTCTTTGCGTTTTTAAAGACGCTTCTGTGCCAGAGAGTCATTGCAACATAGGTGGAAATTCCCCCTTCCCACCTCTGGCTACCGGAATCTGGAAAATTATGGTATAGTACCAAATTGGTCGTTCGTCCACAATCCTCGGAGGGGATTATGAACGCCCTGATGGAATGGGGAATCCAGGTCATTGGGTGGCTTCAGCAGGCCAGCCCGACGCTGGACTGGCCCTTCCGGATTTTCACGTTTATGGGGGAGGAAGAGTTCTTCCTCCTGCTCCTGCCGCTCATCTACTGGTGCTTGGACCGGCGGACGGGGGCTCGGCTGACCGTCGCTTTCCTCCTCTGCGCGTACATCAACGCATTGGCGAAGACGCTGGTGGCCCTGCCCCGCCCGGCAGATTATGCCCCTGGCCGTGTGCGAACCCTCTGGGAGGCCTCCGGCTACGGTTTTCCCAGTGGGCACACCCAAAGCGCTGTGGTCGTCTGGGGATACCTGGCAAGTCAGTTCCGCCGCTGGTGGCTCTGGGCCCTGGCAGCCGTGTTGATGCTCTTTATCCCCCTCTCCCGTATCTATCTGGGCGTCCATTTCCCCCACGATGTCCTCGGCGGCTATCTGATCGGCTTTGCTCTGCTGCTCCTCTACCTCTGGCTGGAGCCAAGGGCTGAAACCTGGCTAACTGGACGAAGTCTCCAGTGGCAGTTGGGCCTGGCCATCGGCATTCCCCTGTTCCTGATTTTCCTCTTTCCCACAGAGGACGGCGTCACTGAGGGTGCGACGCTGATGGGAATGGCTGTGGGATTCGTCCTGGAGCGCCGCTGGGTCCGCTTTGAGGCCACTGGACCGGTTTGGCAACGTGCTCTCCGTTTCCTGCTGGGCGTCATTGTCCTTTTCGCCCTGTGGATGGGGCTCCGGGTCGCCTTTGCCGCTCTCCAACCTGCGTTGCTCTTCCGCTTTATCCGCTACGGGCTTGTCGGGCTCTGGGGAGGCCTGGGCGCTCCCTGGGTGTTCCGAAAATGGAGACTGGCGTAAATCTGCTCCGCAGTGAAAAACAATTTTTCACTTAATCTTAAGGAGGCACCTATGTCCGACTATGTCCGAGTCTGGGCGGAACCGCTGAAGGGGTTCTGCGCGCGCGTCTTTCTGAAACTGGGCGTCTCAGAAGAAGACGCCCAGATTACCGCCGACGTGCTGGTGGCGGCCGACCTGCGTGGGATTGACTCCCACGGCGTCGCCAGGCTTCGCCGGTATGTGGAGGGACTCCAGACAGGGATGATGGTCGCCCGCCCTCAGGAGCGGGTCGTACACGAGACACCGGCCACGGCTCTCATAGACGCTGGAGCGGGACTGGGTCAACCCGTCTCCTACCGGGCGATGCAGATGGCCATCCGGAAGGCTCTGGAGGTGGGTGCGGGGTTTGTTGCTGTGCGGAACTCCAACCATTATGGCATTGCGGGCTACTATGCGATGATGGCTCTGGAGCATAATTGCATCGGGATGTCCATGACCAACGCGGATGTCATGGTGGTGCCGACTTTTGGCCGTAACGCAATGCTGGGGACCAACCCTATTGCGGTGGCTGCGCCGGCGGGCCGGGAGCGCCCCTTCGTCTTAGATATGGCAACCAGCACAGTCCCGCGGGGGAAACTGGAGGTTTATCACCGGCTGGGCAAGCCGATGCCCCTGGGCTGGGCAACGGACGAGCGGGGGATCGCAACGGAGGACGCAGGTCGGGTCTTGGAGAACTTTAAGAAGCGAGCGGGGGGTGGCCTGCTTCCCCTGGGCGGCGAGGGGGAAGTCCTGGGCGGCCACAAGGGCTACGGCCTGGCTCTGTGGGTGGACATCTTCAGCGCGGTGCTTTCCGGTGCGGCCTACGCCGACCTGGTCTATCCGAGGACACCCGACGGAAAGCCCCTCCCGGCGAACCTGGGCCACTTCTTTGGGGCCTGGCGGGTGGACGCGTTCCGACCCGTGGAGGAGTTCAAGGCAGCGATGGACGACCTACAGCGGCGGCTGAAGGAAGCACCCAAGGCGGAGGGAGCCACCCGCATCTACATCCACGGAGAGAAAGAATACGAGGAAACGGAGCGGCGGCTGAAGGAAGGGATTCCGCTGAACCCGAAAGTTGCGGCTGACCTCCGGGCGCTGGCCCAGGAACTCGGAGTGGAATACGACCTGGAATAGAAGAAAGGCGTTTTTCGCAGCGACGGCTGTGCCGCTGCTGTGAGAAGAGGAACGGAAAAATCGTTGCGACGGCTCTGCCGCCGCAACGATTTTTTGTTTAGTTATTCTGCCTCAAAGTAATATCCCTCACCGCGAATGGTGTGAATGTAGCGCGGGTTGTCGGGGTCGGGCTCTATCTTCTGGCGAAGGCGATAAATGTATTGCTTGACCAGGTCGGGTTCTCCGATATACTCCGGCCCCCACACGTGAAGCAGAATCGCGTCGGGCGTCAGCGTGCGCCCTGCGTGTCGCATCAGAAAGCGCAGGACCTTGAACTCTGTGGGAGTCAGATAAACCCGTCGTCCCTCTACCTCCAGTTCATGCCGATCGCAATCCAGCATAATTGCTGAAGGTAAAACAATTGTCGGGCTCTCTTTGTCCATCTGTTTCGCTGCCCGACGCAATGCGGACCGGATGCGGCTCAGTAACTCAGCGGCATGGAAAGGCTTTGTCAAATAATCATCGGCGCCGCAGCTGAAAGCCGCTACAATGTCCTCTATATCGCTTCGGGCGGTAAGAAAGATAATTGGAACGTCCGTCAGTTCTCTGAGCCGACGACACACATCCAAGCCATCCAGGCCAGGCATCATGATGTCCAGAAGGACCAGGTCCGGATGTTTCTGATAGGCTAAGCGCAGCCCCGAAGCCCCGTCCATTGCCGTAATCACGTCAAAACCTGCGGTCTGCAAGATGAGTTGAACCATTTCCAGTAGGTCGGGTTCGTCGTCTATCACCAAAATACAGTACTTTGAACCCATTGCCCCCCCCTTTAAATCCATCCGGCCGCTCTCTCGCTATCCGTTGTCTATTGGAGACGTTTAAGGTGAATTTAAAGGCGAAAGTTCCATCTTGCAGTTACCGCATGGCAAAATCTTAAAACGAACCGCTCCAGTTCTCTGGTCAGGGGAGCGGAATCTCAAAAGTCACCCGTGTTCCCCTACCGGGGCTGCTCTCTATCTGAAATTTTCCTCCCAGCATCTCTATCCGCTCGCGCAAGGTGCTCAGCCCCATCTTTTCGGCGAGCGGACCCGATCCCAACTGAGAAAGCTCAAAACCGCTTCCATCGTCCTCTACCGATACCTTCAGGCGATCTTCGCCCAGGTCCACAGAAACCTGAGCGCTGGTAGCCGACGATACCTCCCGAGCATTGGTCAACAGGTCTTGGATAACCCGGAACGCAGTAACCTCCTTGTAAGAGGCGAAACGCCGCTCCCTTCCCGTAACAACCAGTTTGACCTGGAATCCATCCGCCGTCATATCCTCCACGTATCGCTTCAGCGTCGGGATCAAACCCAGGTCATCCAGCATCATCGGGCGAAGGTTCGCGATAAAGGTGCGAATGCGCTGGAACGTGGAGACTACTGCGCTCTTCAGGTTGGCCAGTTCGGCCCGAGCCTGATCCGGGTCCACCTCAAAGAGCCGCTCGCAAATTTCCGCCTGAAGGACCAGGTTCGTGAGGGCCTGAGCCGGCCCATCGTGCATCTGGCGGGCCAGCTGTTGGCGCTCCCGTTCCTGCGCCTCTATGACCCGGATAACGGCCGGGGTTTCCTCGCCCGGCGCCGTTGCCTTAGGGGCAACTTCTCTCATTTGACAGGCTTCCAGAACGCGCTGGAGGAGACGCGCACGCTGCTGCAGTTGCCGCTGTTGCGCTTGAAGTTTTTCCAGCTGGCCACGCATCGTGAACAGGCGCTGCTGTGCTTCCAGCATCGCCTGATAGGCTTCCCGGATGTCCTGACGAGGGATCGTGTCAAATTGTGCTTCTACCTGCTGAAGCCGGTTGGCCGCCTGTGTGCTCCGTTGGGCCAACCGGTCCACCTCCGCCGTTGTCTGCTGGATCAGCAAGTCAATCTCCTTCAATTCGGTTTGGACCTGCTGGTATTCCAGCCGGCACTCTTCTATAAAAGCCTGCGAAAGATCAAGGCGGCTTTCGTTCCCCATCTCTGCGCTCGTTCCTCAGTAGGGTCCGGTTAATACGCGTTAGGCGAACGGAAAATGTTAATCAATGTCCGCAGCAAAATTTTGATGTCTAACAGGAGGGACCAATTCTCTATGTACCACAGGTCGTATTTGGTCCGCTCGGCAATGGAGGTGTCGCCCCGCAGGCCGTTGACCTGGGCCCAGCCGGTCATCCCTGCCTTTTCCCGGTGCCGGTCCATATAGCGGGGGATGGACCGGCGGAACTGGGCAACATAAACGGGCCGCTCCGGCCGGGGACCCACCAGACTCATTTCGCCCAAAAGCACGTTGATCAATTGAGGCAACTCGTCCACGTTGAGCCGCCGCAGGATGCTTCCGATGCGGGTAACCCGCGGGTCCCCAGGACGGGTCCAGCCGGGGCCTTTCGCCTCGGCGTCCTGCCGCATGGAGCGGAACTTTAGCATCGGGAACGGCTTTGCGTCCAGCCCCATCCGCTCCTGGACGTAGAAAGCGGGCCCCGGTGAGTCCAGTTTGATGAGGACGGCCACCAGAAGCATCAGGGGCGAGAGGAAAATCAATCCCACTGTCGCACCGACGATGTCCATCAACCGCTTGACGGTCCGGCGCCAGCCCCGCAGGGCAATATCCCGAATGGTCAACAAGGGAAGTCCACCCAAATCCCCGATGCTCATCGGGCCTGCGATAATCTGGAAGAGGTCCGGGAAGACTTTGATGGTGGCCTTGCCCCGCTCACACTCCGCGATCAGGGAAAGAATCTCCTGATGGGTAGCCTCGGGGAGGGCGATGATGACCTCGTCCACCTGATGCTCTTCAATCAGCCGGGCGAGATCGCGAGCGTTGCCAATTACCGGAGCGGGCAGCGCAACAGAGGGATACCCATCCACTTCTACAGCCCCAACTACCTGGTACCCCAGGCCGGGGTTACCGAGGATTTTATGGAGAATCATCCGCGCCACATCACCGGTTCCCACAATGAGGACCCGGTCCCGTCCCCAGCCGCGGGCCTGGAGGGCCGCCCGAAGCCGCCCGTGGGTCAATCGCCCCACAGTGACCAAGATAATCGTCAGCAACCAGGCGTAGAGAATCATCGCCCGCGGGTAGTCCACTTCCAGCGGGGTATTTTTGTAAAGGAAATAGGAAAGGGCAACCCCGGCGATGGTCCCTCCAGTGCTGGCTCCGATCGTCTGGTAGAACTCGTCCACCCGGGAGGGGCTCCGGGCTAAGACATAGAGCCGGTTAAAGGCCAGGGCCAGCAGGACGGAAACCATGTGAGCTATCATCACCGGAGCATACTGGGCAGGGGCTGCGAGGGTCACTGCCTCGGCAGGGATGGGCACCAGAAGCCGAATCCAGTAGGCGCAGTAGAAAGCTGTCCCTGCCATCAGTGCATCGGTGAGGAGCAGGGTAGCGACAAAAAACAGACGGGCTTCTCGCTTCTTCATCTCAAACCTCCGCACCCGCCAGCCTCCAGCGAGCACGCTCCAGGTTCGTCCGCATCCATATCGCCGCCAGAATCAGAATGTGGAGAAGCCAGGGGGTATTGGCCGCATAGTGTTTCCGGTAAAAATAGTCCATCGCTCGCCAGAATTCCACCTGTGCGCGGGGGTTGCGCTGGCTCGCCGCTCGCTTCACGTGCAGAACAGTCACTTCCGGGTTGTAGTAAACCTTCCAGCCCGCTGTCTTGATCCGGTAACACCAGTCCAGATCCTCCCCGTACATAAAAAACGCTTCATCCAGCAAGCCTACCTGGGCGATGGCCTCCCGGCGGACCATCATAAAGGCCCCCACCACCGCATCTACCTCGGCCATCTGGTCCGGGTCCAGAAACGTCAGGTTGTAGCGACCAAAGCGGGGACTCCGGGGAAAGAGGCGTGAAAGTCCAGAGAATCGGTAAAAGGAAACCTCCGGAGAGGGAAAAGAGCGCCGACAGGCCAGGTCCAGGGAACCATCCGGGCGCACCAGTTTGGGCCCTGCAACCCCCGCTTCCGGGTGGGCGTCCAGAAAAGATAGCATCTTCGCCAGACCATCGGGCGGGAGTTCCGTATCCGGGTTTAGGAGCAGGGCATAGCGAGGTGCATCGGGGGCGTCGGGGAAGCCGAAGAAACGCAAACCCTGATTGTTGGCAGCGGGATACCCCCGATTATCCGGGTTCGGGATCAGGTGGGTCTGCGGAAACTCCACAGCGACCATCTGCACGCTGCCATCCACAGACCCATTGTCCACCACACAGACCTGAAAGGTGAAATCCCCTTTACTGTCATAAACGGTGCGCAGACACGTGCGCAGCAGGTCACGGGTGTTGTAATTGACGATAATGATGCCCAGATCCATTATCAGCGCTCAAGAGAGGTTTCCCGAAACCCATTCCCCCACTGTCTCCCATGTGAAAATTATACTGCAAAATTCTTGATGTGCCAACTGCGGATGCGCCTATCCCTTTATCTGGACCGGCAGTCCCGCCACCATCAGGATGACCTGATCCGCCTGTGCGGCTATCCACTGGTTGGCACGCCCCAACACATCCCGATAGAGGCGCCCCAGTGGGTAGACAGGGACCAGTCCCATCCCTACCTCGTTGGAGACGACGATCAGCGACGCCTGATGGGCCTCGTAGGCGGCCAGGAGGTCCTCCAGTTCCGCCTGGACCTGCGCCTCTATTTTGTCGGCAGGCGATTCCCCTTCTCCCATTAGATTGGCGACCCAGAGGGAAAGGCAGTCCAGCAGGACAACCTGAGCGTCGCCGATCTGCTCCCGCAGCGCTTCCCCGACGTTTGTGGGAACCTCCAGCGTCCGCCAGTGGGCAGGACGAGCAGCCCGATGACGTGCGATGCGTTCCGCCATCTCCTCATCGCCCGCAGTCGCCGTGGCGACGAAGAGGACCCGTTCTCCCATCCGGGCAGCCAGTTGCTGAGCGTAGGCGCTCTTCCCGCTGCGCGCGCCGCCCAGGATGAAAATAAGGGTCTTGGAGTTGGAAGGGGACATAACATCCTCCGGGTCGGGTTTTAGTAGCGGTCAGGAAGGCTGTCGCTCCTCTTTTATCCCAGTAATCCCTCTATCCGCGGCGCCAGCACGCTCCAGTCGTACCGGTGCTCCACAAACCGACGGGCAGATCGGCCCAACGCGGCCCGACGGTCCGGGTCCCTTAATAGCGTCAGGATGGCTTGGGCGAAGGTTTCCGCGTCGTCTGCAAGAAGCAATTCCTTGCCATCCCGAACCTCATAGCCCTCTGCGCCCAGCCGGGTGGCAACGACAGCCCGCTCCATCGCCATCGCTTCCAGCAACTTCAGTCGTGTTCCGCCCCCGATCCGCAGCGGCGCAACATAGACCGCCGCCCCCGCAATGTAAGGCCGCGTGTCATCCACGTAGCCTGTCAGGGTCACCGCGGGGTTCCCCCGCAAAGAGGCCAGGCGGGGATGAGGCCGTTGTCCCACCACCCAGAAATGCGCGTCCGGGACCTCCCGACGGACCCGGGGCAGGACCTCCTCCGCAAACCACAGGACAGCATCCACGTTGGGGCGAAAGTCCATTTTTCCGGTAAAGACCAGCGCGTGCGCTCCCATACCCGGTGCAGGGGGTATCTGGGGATCGTAGGCGGAGACGTCCACCCCATTGGGGACCACCGTTGGAGAAAGGCCAGGAACCAGCGCCCGGAGGGCGTCGGCGTCTGCCTCTGAGACCGCAACGACGAAATCGGCGCGGCGGCAGACTGAGGCCTCATACCGGCGCAGTCGCCGCCACTGAACCAGGGAGTACAGCGCACCGTGCCAGCGCCAGGGATAGCGGATATCGGTGAGAAAAGCCCGTTTCTGGAGCAGATACTCGCAATTGAAATTATCAAAAAGGGCACGCGGCCGAGGACAGGCCTGCTCCACCACATCCAGAAAGAGAGCCATCTCTATGCCCTCTATGAGAACCAGGTCAAACCGATGGAGGGTCAGGAGATTGATCAGAGACCGACGGTAGGCCGCGCTTTCCAGCCGCAGGGCCATATCCGGCTGGGAAGTCAGGAACAGGCCCCGGAGACGGTGGGACATTGCTCGGGGAGGTGGTTCTGGGACCACTCCCATCACCCGGAACAGGTCACGGACCGGTGACGCCGCTGCCTCTGAGGGGTCACCGAAGGCCAGAAGCGACACGTCGTGCCGCCGTGCCAGGGTGGAGATGAGCCCCCACGAGCGGAGCGATCCCCCCTGCCGGGGGGGATACGGAAACTGGGACGTCAGGAACAGCAGGTGCATCGGCTAAGGAGTGTACCACACAGGCTACAAGGAAGCAAGTTCGGCGTATTATTGGGCTTTTGCAGTCTTTGTTTTTCGTGGTACAATATAATCTCACGAAGTTGAATGAAGCCCCGTGGAGGATCTGATGCCGGTTTCCAACGAGGAACTGAGGGAACGCCTGCTTCAGGAACGAGCGTACCTGCTGGAACAGGTTGCGCGGCTGGGTGAGTACGAACATCGGGTGACCGGCTACGGGAACCATATGGCCGACGACGCGACGGAAACTTTTGAGCAGGCCAAAGAGATTTCCCTCCAGCGAGGGGAGGCCACCCTCCTTCAGTTGGTGGAACATGCCCTGCAGAAGTTTGATCTGGGCACGTATGGGATCTGCGAGGCCTGCGGCGCTCCCATAGACCGGGCCCGACTCAAGGCGGTCCCCTATGCCCTCTATTGTCTGGACTGCCAGAGGCAGATAGAGCAACGCCGGTAGGGGGATCGCGGGTGCCACTCCGATATGAGCGCATTTTTCTGATCGCCATTGCGGCCATAGTTCTGGCGCTGGACCAGGTCACCAAAGCCTGGATCGTTCAGAACCTGGCTCCTGGTCAGAGCCGAGAACTGGCGGAATGGCTAACCCCGATTTTGTCTCTCACCTACGTCACCAACACCGGCGTCGCCTTCGGGCTCTTCCAGGGCCTGGGCGACGTCCTGATGGTCGTCGCCCTCCTGACGATTGCTCTCATCCTTGCTTTTTCCCGGAGTTTTCCCCCCGGCCAGTGGCTCCTTTATTTCGCAATGGGGCTTCAGCTGGGAGGGGCCATGGGCAACCTGACCGACCGTATCCTCCGCGGGGCCGTTGTAGATTTCATAGACCTGAACTTCTGGCCCCTTCACCACTGGCCCATCTTTAACATTGCGGATACCAGCATCGTCGTAGGGGTCGGACTTGTTCTCCTGACCATCTGGAGAGAAAACCGGAAGGAACATCGTGACGGGAACTGTGACGTTCGTCTGCGGGCCTGAGGCAGCGGGAGAGCGGGTAGACCGTTTCCTGGTGGACCGGCTTCCCGACCTTAGCCGGTCCCAGATTCAGCGCCTCATTCGCTCTGGCGCGGTCACAGTCAACGATGCCTCAGTGCGTCCGGCCTACCGCCTGGCTCCCGGCGACCAGATTTTCGTGGAACTCCCGACGGAATTGACCCCGTCCATCCGCCCGGAGGCGATCCCACTGGATATCGTCTACGAGGACGACTACTTGCTGGTCGTTAACAAGCCGGCGGGAATGGTCGTTCATCCCGCAGCGGGAGTTTTCCAGGGCACCCTGGTGAATGCGTTGCTGGCCCACTGTCCGCAGGTTGCCGATGTTGGGGGCGTGGAGCGGGCGGGGATCGTCCACCGCCTGGATAAGGAGACCTCCGGCCTTATCGTGGTGGCGAAAGATCCCCAGACCCACGCGGCGCTTCAGCGGCTTTTTAAGCGCCGCCTGGTCCGCAAGACCTATGTTGCCCTTGTGGATGGGCAAGTTCAGCCACGCGAGGGCATCATAGAGGTCCCCATCGGCAGAGACCCGAAGGTCCGCCTGCGGATGACTGTCTCCCGGACAGGCCGCCCGGCGGTCACCCAGTACCGGGTAGTGGAAGTTTTCCCCCAGCACACGCTGCTGGAGGTCCGGCCCCACACGGGACGCACCCACCAGATTCGGGTCCACCTGGCCTGGTTGGGGTATCCGGTGGTCGGGGACCGGGTCTATGGCCGTCGCCGCCCATCCATTCCCCTGGATCGGCATTTCCTGCACGCGCGGGACCTGGCCTTTGTCCATCCGGTGACGGGCCAGAAACTGGCTCTGACGGCACCCCTGCCGCCGGAACTTATCGCTGTATTGAACGAACTGCGGCGTGGGAGCAAATGAGGGGCTTTGCGGCGGCCTGGAGGCCGCCGCAAAGCCCCTTATTCTCTACCTTGCAGATGAGGAGTGGCTATGGAAATCACCGTCGCAACCGTACAGATGCAGCCGGTGCTGGGCCAGATGGAGGAAAACCTGGCTAAGATGGGAGAATTCATTCGCCGGATCGCCACCGAGCAGCCAGTGGACCTCATCGTCTTCCCGGAATTGGCCACCACCGGTTACGAGGTCGGGCCGCGGTTTCCCCAGATGGCCCAACTGGTCCCTGGGCCCGCTGTCAACATCCTCGCTCAGCGGGCCGCCGACTACGGGGTCCACGTCGCCTTCGGTATGGCGACGAAGGAGAAGGTGGAAAGCATCATCTATAACTCCGCAATCCTGATCGGGCCCGATGGCGAGGTCCTCGGCCAGTACAACAAAATCCATCTGCGAGGCGAGGAGCGGATGGCCTTTCGCCCCGGCTACCGGCTCCCCGTCTTTGAGACCGACTTCGGCCCGGTCGGGCTGATGGTGGGCTGGGACCTGGCCTTTCCGGAGGTGGCCCGCTGTCTGGTCCTGGACGGCGCGCTCGTTCTGGCCGTGCTGGCAAACTGGGAAGAACCCCATCAGGAAGAATGGCGGACCTATCTGCGGGCCCGGGCGATGGAGAACGCGGTCTTTGTCGCTGCGGCGAACCGGATCGGCGAGGAGCCATCGTACACCTTTTTCGGACAGAGCGCCATTATCGGCCCCACTGGCCACGTCTATGCCATTGCCGAGGAGCCTGTGGAGGGCTATGTGGTGGCCCGGTTGAACCTGGATGAACTCCGGCATCAGCGGGAGGAGACCCAGATTCTCCAGTGCCGCCAGCCCACCACTTACCGGGCCATCGTTCGGAAGTATTAGTGCCCAATGAACCGCATCTCTGCCATCAAGATCGCCCCCTCTATCCTTGCGGCGGACTTTGCCCGGCTGGCCGACGCAGTGGCAGAAGCGGAGGCTGCCGGTGCCGACGCTATTCACGTGGACGTAATGGACGGGCAATTCGTCCCGAACATCACAGTTGGGATACCGGTGGTGGCTGCCCTGCGCCGGATCACTCGGCTCCCTCTGGATGTCCACCTGATGATTGTTCAGCCGGAACGGCACATTCGGGCCTTTGCGGAGGCAGGAGCGAATTACCTCACGGTTCAGGTAGAGGCCTGCGTCCATCTCCATCGGGTTCTCCAGACCATTCGTTCCCTGGGGCTTCGGGCCGGAGTGGCGCTCAATCCGGCTACGCCTCCCGTGATGATCAGCCAGGTGTTGAACGACATAGACCTGGTCCTGGTGATGACGGTCAACCCGGGGTTTAGCGGACAAACCTTTATACCGGGGATGGTGGCGAAAATCGCCGAAGTACGTCGGATGCTGGACGAAGCGGAGAGCCTGGCGGAACTGGAAGTGGATGGCGGCATCAATCCCCAGACAGCGCCCCTTGTCGTCCGCGCGGGAGCCCGGATGCTGGTAGCGGGAAAGGCCATCTACGGTGCCCGGGAAGGCGTGGCAGCCGCCCTGCGGGCCCTCCGCCAAGCAGCAGAACGGGAGTTGGAGGCAGTCCTGTTCGGAAAAGAATCGCAGGTGCCCGTGATTTCTTGACAACCTGCCCCGCCGGGGTAAAATGAAAGCGCAATGGAAGGGACTCTGCTCAATGGACGATACCGGCTGGTAGAACTTATCGGCTCCGGCGGGATGGCGTTGGTCTACAAGGGAGTAGACACACTTCTGCACCGCCCGGTCGCCATTAAGATTCTGCGAGAGGCCTACGCCAGCGACCCGGCCTTCCTGGCCCGCTTTCAGCGGGAGGCCCGTTCAGCCGCCCAACTGGACCATCCGAATATTGTCACTGTCTACGATGTAGGGCAGGACGGAAATCTGCACTATATCGTGATGGAGTACGTGGACGGCGAGGACTTAAAGTCCATCATCCGCCGGGAAGGGCGGCTGAGCGTGGATCGGGCGGTGGATATCGCCATCCAGATTGCGGCGGGCGTCGGGCATGCCCACAAAATGGGCATCATCCACTGTGACATTAAGCCCCAGAACATCCTCATCACGCGGGACGGCCTGGTCAAAGTAACGGACTTCGGCATCGCCCGTGCCCTCTCCGAATCCGGCCTGACAGACCCAGAGGTCGTCTGGGGAAGCCCGACCTATTTTTCTCCGGAACAAGCTGCTGGGGAACGCCCGGTTCCCGCATCCGACGTCTACAGCATCGGGGTCGTCCTCTACGAGATGCTGGCAGGGGTTCCCCCCTTCCGGGCGGAGAAACCGACCGCGCTGGCCCTGATGCATCTGCGGGAGGAGCCTCCACCCCTTTCCGTCTATAATCCCCGGGTACCCTCTCAACTGGAGTGGATTGTCCGCAAACTTCTGGCAAAAGAGCCCTCAGCCCGCTACCGAACCGCGGAGCAACTGGCGATCGCCCTTCAGGAATACCGGGACCGGATGATGCAGGCGACGGGGGTATATGTTCCGCCCGGTGTCCGTCCTTCCCCGCCGCGTCCCGGCATCCCGTCCCGCCCCGAAGGCGCTCCTCCCCCGCCGTCACGGGCGGGGGTTCCGCCGCGCCGGGAGCCCACTGGCCCCGCCCAGCCTGCGGCCATTCCGGAGGAACGGGGCACAGATTGGCTGACGTGGATTTTGGGGGCTATCGCAACCATTGCGGTAATCGGGCTGATCCCTCTCTGGGCGCTGGTCTACCAGGCCTGGAGCCGTTCCGAGCGCTATGCGCCTCCTGCGCCCACCACCCCGACGGCGACGGTGGCTCTGGTCCCTGTGCCCAACGTCCAGGGGCGACGGTGGGAGGAAGCGCGCGAACTTCTGGAGGCCGCCGGGCTGCGTTTTGTCCTGGAAGAACAGAAAGGCGCGGTCGCGCCCGAGGGAACGGTGGTCCGTCAGGAGCCGCCGCCCGGGGAGCGAGTCCCCGCTGGAACAGAGGTCCGGCTCTTCGTCGCCGGGAAGCCCCAGGAAATAGAAATTCCTGCGCTGGTCAATGTCCGCTCCGACCTGGCCCGTTCGGCGCTGGAACAGGCGGGCTTTCAGGTCGTGGAGCAGGTGGTCTGGAGCACGGAGCCCATCAGCAACGTTCTGGCCCAGGAGCCGCCGCCGGGGGCCCGCCTGCCTGTCGGGAGTGTGGTGACCCTGACCGTCAGCGGGGGGACCGCGGCTCCTATTCCTCTGCAGGTCAATTTGGGCAACATCATTCTCCTGGAGCAGGCAGAGGTCCTGCAGGCGCGGGTCCGGCCCGGGGAGGTCTTCGCCGTCTCCCTGCGCTGGCGTCCGCTGACGACGATCTCCACCCGCTACGTCGTCTTTATCCACCTTATCGGCCCGGATGGGAGGCTGATCGCGCAGGAAGACATAGAGCCCTTAAGGGGCACGCGTCCGACGAACACCTGGGTTCCCCAGATGCCTCTGTGGGACCCTCACCAGGTGACCCTGCCGCCGGATGCTCCCCTGGGGACCTACCAGGTCCGAACCGGGATGTACCCAGTGGGAGAGCCGGCGAACCGCCTGGTGGTGGTGGATCCGGGCCTGACGAGTGTGGAATTCAACAGCATTCTGGTGGCACGGATAGAGGTCAGGCCGTAGGTTGATGCCAGCGGGGGCCGGGGTTTGGGGGGGGGGGGGGGGGGGGGCCGCCCCCCCCCCCCCCACCCACCACACCAAAGAGGCGGCTTTATTGATAAGGGACTAGCGAGGGCCGCCCCGCCCCACAGCCCGCCCGCGCGCGCCGTCGGCTCGGCCGGGCCGCCCCGGGCCCCCGCGCCGCCCCCCGGCGCCCGCCGGGTGGGGGGGGGGGGGGGGGGGGGGCCCCCCCCCCCCCCCCCCCCCCCCCCCCCCCCCGGCCCCCGCTGGCA
>JANXAH010000174.1 GCA_025062415.1 Anaerolineae bacterium
GGGCGCGGGGCCGCGGGGCGGGGGGGGGGGCGGGGCGGGGGGGGCGGGGGGGGGGGGGGGGCGGGCGCCGCCGCCCGGGCCCCCGCCCCCCCCCCCCCCCCCCCCCCCCCCCCCCCCCCCCCCCTGCGCGCGCCAGCCGAGAGGACCCTCGCTCCTTCCAGGCATTGCGGACGGAACTCCTGGGCTCCCGCTCCACGCTGCGGACGGATCGGCCAGGGCCCTATCCTGTGTCGCGAAGGGATAACAGGGCTTTCTCCTGTATGCAACAGACAGAAATAAACGGGGGCTTTCTCTCCTGCTGCAAGGAGAGTCGCAGGGCTAAATATAGAATCGCTCCGGATCCACCTCCTCCCGCAGGATGCGCAGTTCCTCGTCCGTCGGCGGCTCGTTCTGGCCCACGTGCTCCGGGATGATCAGATCAAATCCGGTGTTTTCTATCACCTGCTCCACAGTCACCCCAGGATTGGTCGCCAGGAGTCGCATCCGCTTGGTCTCCTCGTCAAAATCCAGCAGCGCCAATGTGCTGACCACCCGGTAGGGGCCTGTGCCCGGTGGGAGTCCGGCGGCCTCGCGCGCGCCCGGACCCGTGAGGTATCCGGGAGTGGTGATGAAATCCACTTTGGGGACGAAGCGGAGTTTGTCGTGACGGATGATGATGATGGTGCGCCAGCAGAGGGAGCCCACATCGTTGGCGCCGCCGGAGCCGGGCAGACGGACCTTCGGAGGGTGGTGCTGGGGACCGATGATGGTGGAGTTCAGGTTGCCGTACATATCCACCTGGGCCCCTCCCAGGAAGCCGTAGTCAATGAAGCCGCGCGCAGCGGTCTCCATAATGTCGCAGATGCCCGATGCCACCAGTCCCCGGTAGAAGGTCCGGCCCTCGCCGACGGCGCGGGGAAGTCGCTTCAGTTGGGCCCCGGTCCCCCCGAACTCAAAGATGGGGATGAGGTTGGGCGCGTGCATTTTCTGGGCCAGGCTGGCCGCCAGCATCGGAATGCCCGTCCCGATGAAGGCCGTCACGCCGTCCGGAATCTGCCGGGCAGCCAGGCAGATCATCAGTTCCGTGGGGTTGTATCGCTCCGCCATCATCGTCCCTCCGCCATAGCCTGGAGTCGGTTCAGCCGCTCCCAGCCCACCAGGTCCAGGTATTCCTGGTGGTTGGCAACGCCATAGACATATCTCTGCAGGTAGGCCTGGGTTCCTTCTTCCGTCTTTGAGGCCTCCACCCATTCCCGGATAGCCTCCTCGTCCCGCTCATACATATAAGCCATCTCGCCGGGGTGGGAGCCGAAGGGGGCATGGACAACCGCGTCCACCAGATAGTAGGGGATGATGGTCCGTTCGGGGTAGCGGCGGATCTCGTCGGTATCCACGATCTCCTCGGCGCTGATGATGAGCCGTTTGCAGGCCCGGGCCATCTCAAAGGCGAAGCCAGTGATGCCGTCAATTTGAGCGTTGCCGTAGCGGTCGGCCCGGTGGACGTGGATAAGGCCCACGTCCAGAATCAGGGCGGGGATCAGGCAGACCTTCATCCCGGTGAAAGGGCATTCGGCGATCTTGGCTGCGCTGTAGCGAAAGGTGTCGCTTCCCAGCATGGAGCGAACAGGGATGAAGGGGACACCCATCGCGGCGGCCTTGAAGCGCCAACTGATGCCGCCGTTGGACCATTCCACGACCTTCTCCACCCGCCCGCTTTCCACCTCGCGGCGCAGGCAACTGGATGTACCGTAGACCTCCAGGCCAATGTAGGTGATATCCAGGGTTTTGACCAGATGGGCGCCCAGCCAGAGGTCCAGTTCCAGCACCCCCTGCCCGGCGACGCGGAGGTTTTTCTTCCCCTGTCGGACGACTTCCCGGGCCAGGCTCATCGGCGCGCGGACGGTCCCGTAGAGTTCGGTGCCGATGTAACAGCCGTCATAGACAAAGCGCGCGATCGCCTCCTGTTCGGTCATCAGTTTGTCCACAAGGCCGTGGGCCTTCTTCTCCCGGTTCCATTCCCGGAATTCGTCCAGGTCTATCGGCTGGAGGAGTTCACCGAGGCCAGATTCCAGAACGCGCACGGGACACCTCCTTAAAGTACACGTGAAGGATCAGACAACGGGGCCTTTTTTGAGGAGAGGCTGTGTTCCCTCCTGTTCCCTGGCGTGGCGTATAGTATACCACTATCCCGTGGTGGGGCAAAGTGGCTTTTGGGGCGTTCCCAGGGATTCCCCAGTTTGGCCCTCTGGACCGGGGGTGGTATAATAGCGGCGGGAGAAACGTGTCTGGAAGAAGGAAATGGAAGTACCGGAGAAGACCATCCCCTGCGATATAGAGGCCGAAGAGGCGGTTCTGGGCGCGCTGCTCATTGACCCGGACGCGCTCTATCGCGTTGCGCCGTTCCTCCGACCGGAAGATTTCTATCTCCAGAAGCACGGCTGGATTTACGAGGCGATTCTGGCCCTCCACGATCGGCGAGAGCCGGTGGACTACATTACCCTGCGCAACGAACTGGAGGCCCGAGGGCTCTTGGAGGAGATCGGCGGCCCGGCCTACATCGCCCGGCTAATGGACGCCGTCCCTACGGCCATCAACGTGGAGGCCTATGGGCGCATTGTGGAGGCCGCCGCGATTCGCCGCCGCCTCCTGGCCGCAGCCAGCGACATCGCCCAACTGGCCTACCAGGAAGGACGGGACATCGGAGAGGTTCTGGACCGGGCCGAGCAGTTGCTCTTCACCATCTCCCAGCGGCGGGTGACCCGCGACCTGGTTCCCATTGAGGAAATCGTCCGGCAGTACTACGACCGGATTGAGTATCTCTACGAGCACCGTGGGGAACCGCTGGGAGTTCCCACGGGTTTCATAGACCTGGACCGGCTCCTGGGAGGGTTGCAGAAATCGGACCTGATCATCGTGGCTGCGCGGCCGGGGGTGGGCAAGACATCGTTCTGCCTCTCCATTGCCCGCAACGCGGCCCGGCTGGGCAAGCACGTCGCCATCTTCAGCCTGGAGATGTCCGCCGAGCAGGTGGTCCAGCGGCTGGTCTCTGCCGAGACGGGGATAGATGCCCAGCGGCTGCGACTGGGGCTCCTGCGGGAGGAGGAATGGCCTCTTTTCGTCCATGCCACCGGCGTCCTGGCCCAACTCCCCATCTTCATAGACGACACGCCCGCCATCTCTGCGCTCCAGTTGCGGACCAAGGCCCGCCGCATTCACGCCGAGTACGGCCTGGACCTCATCGTCGTGGACTACCTGCAGTTGATGACCGCGGACGTCCGGGTGGAGAACCGAGTGCAGGAGGTCTCCTACATCTCCCGAATGCTCAAGAGTCTGGCCCGGGAACTGGACGTCCCATTGGTGGCGGTCTCCCAACTCTCCCGCGCCGTGGAGCAGCGGACGGATAAGCGGCCGGTTTTAGCAGATTTACGCGAGTCGGGGTCTTTGGAGCAGGACGCAGACGTTGTCCTTTTCATCTACCGGGAGGAGATGTACAAGCCGGACACAGAGAAACAGCATATCGCCGACATCATCGTCGCCAAACACCGCAACGGCCCCACCGGCGTGGTTCAACTCTTCTTCCGGCAGCAACTGGCCCAGTTCCTGGACGCGGAGACCCGCATCAAGCCGGTGGAGTTCGCGTGAGAACAGAGCGTTATCGCCATTGGGCGCAGCGATGTTCCGGCTGAACGCATTGGTGATCTTCTGATTCCGAACCCTGGCAGAGGTGTCTGCGGCCGTCCTCACTCCTTCCCCGGCCCTTTCCCGAAAGATATTTTGCAACGGCGACAAAGCGGCCGCTGCGAAAAGTGGTCTTCTTTTTGGGCCCGAGAATAGCCAGAGGCCTATACAGAGGACGCCAAGAGGAAACCCGCTTCTAAAGCGACAAGGGGCGTAGGCGATGGGGAAGATCAAGATTGCCTCGCAGTTTGATCCTTCCGCAGACCTGGTCCTTTTTGAGGGGGATTGCCGGGATATGCTGCGGACTTTGCCCGATGGATTCGTCAAACTCGTGGTGACTTCGCCACCCTACAACCTCGGCAAGCCCTACGAGACCCGGCTGGAACTGGAGGAATACCTTGCCCAGCAGCGAGAGGTGATCGGGGAATGTGTGAGAGTGCTGGACCCACGGGGGAGTATCTGCTGGGAAGTCGGAAACTACGTAGAGAACGGAGCAATTATTCCACTGGATGTGTTGTTGTATCCTGTTTTCGCATCCTTTGGTCTTCGCCTCCGGAATCGCATCGTGTGGCATTATGGACATGGCCTTCACGCTACCCGGCGGTTCTCCGGGCGCTACGAGGTGATCCTCTGGTTTACGAAAAGCGACGAGTACACGTTCAACCTGGATGCCGTGCGGGTTCCCCAAAAGTATCCCCAGAAGCGATACTTTAAAGGCCCCAAAAAGGGGCAACTCTCCGGACATCCTCTGGGGAAAAATCCGGGAGACGTATGGGAGATTCCCAACGTCAAAGCCAATCACGTGGAAAAGACGATTCACCCCTGTCAGTTCCCTGTAGAGTTAGTGGAGCGGCTGGTGCTGGCTCTGACGGACGAGGGAGACTGGGTTCTGGATCCATTCATTGGCGTAGGGACTACCGCTATCGCGGCCCTCATGCACCGGCGGAAGGCCATCGGAGCAGAAATTGTTCCTGAATATGTTGCGGTCGCCAGGGAGCGAATTGCATTAGCGGAGAAGGGACAACTGCGCATTCGCCCGATGTATAGACCCATTTACGACCCTCGGGCGCCCCACTACATGCCCCCTATGTTCGTTCGGATCGGGGAAGAGCCAGAACAACCTCCTCTGTTCGCGATGTCAGAGACCGAAGAGACCCCCGACTTTGAGGAGATTGCCGATGAAAGTGGTTTATGAATACTCTCACCTGGGGGGTGCTGAAATTCTGCAAGTGCGCTACCCTCAGCAGAACGCTGAAATCTACGAAGTCATTGCTGCTGTTCGCCCCAGATTGATCAAAGTCAGCAGGGAAAAGACTATGATCGGAAGGCTTCTGTACGATCCAAAGGACATAAATCAACAATTCACGTTAGCCTTCCGAAAGCGAGGGTATCGTGAACTCCGGGATACATACGCGATCACGATTCCAAACAGTTCCATCGTTATTCCTGGAGCCTTCAAGCAGATTGACTTCGTTAAAGACCGCGTTTTGGTGGAAGTCCAACTGGGTAAGTATGCCTTTATGTTCTACGATATGGCGAAATTCCAGTACTTTTTTAACGAAAACAAGGCGGATGTGGGGGTGGAAATCGTGCCCTGTCACGCTTTAAAGAAGCGGATGTCAACTGGGGTCTCGTATGGTGAACAACTGGTCTACGACATAGAGCGACTGAAGCGACACTTCCCGGCAGTGCCGGTGAAGGTTATTTTGATTGATGTAGACGAAGAACAGGAACAGTGAGAACCTTCAGCGGTTTCCCCGAAGGAAAAACAGGCGTCGTCCGTCTTCCGGAGGTGGTCTTCACCGAACTCCTGCCGCTGGTGGACGACTTGGACGAACTGAAAGTCATCCTGCACGTGCTCTATCGGCTCCAGCAGGGAAAGGGGCCCATTCGCTTTGTCTCCCAGCGCCGTCTGCTCGGTGATCCGGTCCTCCTGCGAGGATTGGAAGGCCCGGAGGCGATCCGGACGGCACTGGACCGGGCAGTGGAGCGAGGAGTGCTCCTGCAGGCAGAGGCTGAGGTAGACGGTCGTCCCGATGTGGTCTATCTGGCGAACTCCCCGCGCGGCCGGGCCGCGCTGGAGGCTCTGCGCCAGGGAATGCCACTGGAGGAACCGCCGTCCCCCAGGCCCAACATCTTCGTCCTCTACGAGGAGAACATCGGCCCGCTGACCCCTCTCATCGCCGAGGAGTTGAAGGAGGCGGAAGCAATGTACCCGGCAGACTGGATAGAAGCCGCCTTCCGGGAAGCCGTCGCGCTGAACAAGCGAAGTTGGAAATATATCCGTGCGATTCTGGAGCGCTGGCATGCCGAAGGTAGACCGGACGAAACCGATCGGCGAGATCGTGAGGGAGATCGCCGCCGGTACATTGAGGGAGAGCACGTCCGCTGGTAGACCCCAGGCCGGGGGGCCGCGCCGCGAGGAAGAAGCGGGGGCGACGGCCTCATCCCTTTCCGCTGCGGTACCTCCCGACGGTGGAGCCTGCCCCTTCTGCCGCGGCCTGGGGTATGTGCGGGCCGATGTTCCCGTGGGGCACCCTGACTTCGGGAGGCTCTTTCCCTGCGTCTGTCGGCAGGCGGAACTGGAACGGCAGCGGCTGGCGCGGCTCCGGGCCCTCAGTAACCTGGACGCCTTCTCCCACATGACCTTTGAGACCTTCGCTCTGGAAGGACACGGCCTCTCCGACGAGCAGCGGGCCAACCTGCAGCATGCGCTGGAGACGGCCCGCGCCTTCGCGGAGGAGTGCGTTCGCGGTGTTCCCTCCCGTCCCTGGCTTGTCCTGCGGGGTGGGTACGGGTCCGGAAAGACCCATCTGGCCGCGGCCATCGCCAACTACTGCGTGGAGAAGGGTCAACCCGTCCTGTTCGTCACGGTCCCCGACCTGCTGGATCACCTCCGAGCGACGTTCGCTCCCACCAGCCCCGTCCGCTACGACCAGCGCTTTGAGGAGGTCCGCACCGCGCCGGTGCTGATTCTGGACGACCTGGGGACAGAGGCCCCAACACCCTGGGCTCAGGAGAAGCTCTTCCAGATTCTGAACTACCGTTACTACAGCCGTCTTCCAACGGTCATCACCACAAACCACGACCTGGAGGAACTTCCCCTGCGGGTGCGATCCCGCCTGGCCGACCCGGACCTGAGCGTGATTGTCCCCATCCTGGCGCCGGATTTCCGCCAGGCCGGAGTTTCCTCTGAATACTCCGACCTGAGCAGTCTTCACCTGCATGCCCACCAAACCTTTGAGACCTTTGACCTGCGGGAGAAGGAGTTGCCGCGGGAAGAGGCGGAGAACCTGCGTCGGGCGGTGGAACTGGCCCGCGCCTACGCGCAGAATCCTCAGGGATGGCTGGTCTTCACCGGCACCTACGGCTGTGGGAAGACCCACCTGGCCGCCGCCATCGCGAACTACCGGGTCCGGCTGGGGCATCCTGTGCTCTTTGTCGTTGTGCCGGACCTTCTGGACCACCTGCGGGCGGCTTTTAGCCCTCAGAGTCCCGTCCCCTTTGACAAGCGGTTTGACGAGGTCCGACGGGCTCCCCTGTTGATTCTGGACGACCTGGGGACCCAATCGGCGACGCCGTGGGCCAAAGAGAAACTCTACCAGATTTTTGACTACCGCTACAATGCCCGACTGCCTACGGTGATTACCGCCGCTGTCCCTATCAAAGACCTGGACCCGCGCTTGGCGACGCGCATCCAGGATGAGACCCGCTGCATCCACTTCGCCATCATCGCCCCGGCTTATCAGGGGAAAGTCCGGAAAAGGAGACAAGATGGACGGGACCGTAGGGGAACTGCTTGATCTGACGCTGCGCGCCGAGCGGGAGGCCCTCAAGTTCTACGAGGAACTGGCGCGAAGATTCGCCCACGTCCCGCGGGTTACCTCGTTCTGGCAGGAGATGGCCGAGGACGAGAGGGAGCACATCCGGCTGGTGGAACTTGCCGCCTCCGGATTGACGCCGGAACAACTGGCCGAGCCGGCGGACCCCAGGATGCTCCATATGGCCCGGAATGCTATTCTCTTCTCCGCTCAGGCGGCCTTGGATCGCATCCAGAACCTGAACGATGCCTACGAGGCGGCCTCCGAGCTGGAGTACGGAGAGGTCAACGTGGTGTTCCAGTTCATCGTTCTCCATTACCTGGACGACAAAATCCGAGAGCAACTGGCGGAACATTATGCGGAGCGTCACCTCCGGCGGCTTCGGCTCCTGGGGAGTATTGGAGGGCTGGAGTATAGGGAGAATATTCCTGCACAGGAGTAGAGAGCCGCGAACGTGCCAGGCACAGAGAGCGCCTGGCACGTTCGCTTTGTCTTATCTTCCCACCAGCCAGAGGCATCCGGCTGGAGGCCATTCTGCCTCCAGTTTCCCATTTGCCAGATGCCAGGTCTGACCACTGAGCAAATCTACGACGGAAGTTCGGCGCTCCGCGCCGGGCAATCGGAGAACAGATCGTCGGGGGGTTTCCACGTCCAGGTTGACCACCGCCGCTAACCACTGATCGCCCCGCCGCCGGACCACTGCCCAGACCATCGGATCGTCGCTCCCGACCAGGGCCAGCGTCGCCGGGTCGGGATCGGCGATGAGGTCGGCATAGGGGGCGCGCGCCTCCAGCGTCCGCACGATCCAGGAAAGCAGGTTGGGTTCGTTCTCCCACCCGTAGGCCACCGCGCTGAAGAGGGCCAGCCGCTCCGGGGGATAGTCAGGGAGTTCTTCAGGACGGAAGTCCAGCCCGGTGTTGACCGGCACCGTTTCTGCCAGTTCCAGCCCGGAGTGGCAGAAAGGGATAGCGGGGAGGACGCAGCCCAGGGCCCAGGCCATCCGGGCCGCGGCCAGGCCGCCGGGCCGGGCCGCCGCCCGCGGCGTGTTGTGGCTCTCCGGCCCGGCGAAGAAGGGCAGAGGAAGCCCTGTCTCTGCCAGGGTACGCAGAAGATTCTCCACCAGGTGCTGGGGCCGCCAGACGGCCCACCAGTAGTTGCCGATGACCGCGTTGTACCCCTCCTCCACCAGCCCGTGGTCGTAAGAAAAGGTCTCGTCCCAGAAGGCGAACTCCGGATGGACGGCCCGCGCCGCCTCCACAATGCGCCGCTTCAGGTCCGGCGGGAGGGCGTGGCCCATATCTATCATCGCCCCGTCTATGCCGAACTCCCGACAGTAGTAGGGGAGAATCTCCACCATCCGCTGCCAGAGGGGCTCCACAGCATTCTCCGGCCGGGCCAGGCGCGCGTCGTACATCCGGACCGTGTTGTAGGCAATGTAGTTGAAGTCCGGATGGTCGTAGAGCCGCAGGTAGGTGACGTCGGTCCACGGCGGCTGGGGGTCGTCGGGAGGCCAGTCGGCGAAGGCGCCGGGGATGCGGACGCGCGTCCCATCCGGGAGAACGCCGATCCAGCGGACCCCTTCTTTGTGGACCGACCCCTGCGGGGGAGGTGGGGCGAACATCCGCCGGTAGACCGGGTGGGGTGGGGGGAGGTTGTTCCGGTCGCCCCGCGCAACTTGTTCCTTGATCGTCGCCAGTTCCTCTGGGGTGAAAATGGGCGCGCCGTAGGCGTCCTCCCGGACCTCGCCCGGAGCGCGGTCGGGGACCTCGGCACGGATCCAGTAGAACCACTCCGGGTGTTCGGCGACCCAGTCGGCGTCCAGTGAGGCGGTCCGAAAGGCAAACTCCACAACGACCCGCATTCCCAGGTGGTGGGCGGCCTGGACGAAGGCGGCGAACTCCTCCTCCGGCGTCAGCCCCAGCGCGGGCTCTGTCAGCCGCTCATCCAGCCGGTAGGGGTTCCGGATGGCGTAGACGGAGCCCAGGTTTCCCTTGTGCCCGTCCACGCCCACAGCGGTGATGGGTAGCAGGTGGACAGTGTTGAAGCCCATCGCCCGCAGGATGGGAAGCAGAGCGATGGATTTCAGGAAGGTCCCGGTCTCCTGCCAGCCGTCGCCGATGGGGGTTGTGGAGAGGGTGCCGTCGCCATCGTGGTCAAAAGCCGTGGTGGCCCGAACCAACAGGTTGTAGACAACAGCGTGTCGGGACCAGACCCCGTTGGCGCCACGAAGGGGTGGAGTGGGGGGCTGTTGCAGGATCTCCTCTATCCGCTGGAGGTAAAACTGGTACGGGTTGACCCTCCGGCGCGCGGGCGGGCCCGCCGGGTCCACCCACAGGCTGGGGACGGCGTATGGGAAGTCTTCCCCTTTGCCCAGCGCAACCGCCTGGGCCAGACGATCTCGGACAAGGAGCAAAGGGTTCTGTTGGGTAGAGAGAACCTTCAAGTGAACCTCCTTTCTCGGATGGTTGGGTAATCCTTCGCCGGTATGCCGTGTCCTGCGATGACGATGGCGACCTCTCGTCGCTCCAAGTTCATTGGCGACTTTCCTCCTCAAAGACCTCTGAAATAGCCTCCCGCAGGAGGGTCACCACCTCGTCTATCTCCGCCTCGGTGATGACGAAGGGCGGGGCGACCATCAGGTGGTCACCGGCAATGCCGTCGGCGCAGCCGGAGCCGGGGTAGGTGATGAGCCCTTTCTGAAGGGCGCGGTCGCCGACGCGGCGGGCGAAGGCCCGCTGGGGTGGGAAAGGAGCCTTTGTCTTCCGATCGGCGACAAACTCCACTCCCCACATCATCCCAATCCCGCGGACATCGCCGACACAGGGGAGATCGTCCAGAGCCTCCCGGAGGCGTCTCCCCAGATAGGACCCTCTGACCGCGGCGGCTGCCACCAGGTCGTGGGCCTCCAGGTACCGGAGCGTTGCCAGGGCGACCGCGGCTCCGACAGCATGATGGGAGAAAGTCCCGCCGTGGTTGAAATCGCCGTGGGTCTGGCGAAGGGTTTCCACATCGCGAGCCCGGACGGCGGTGATGGAGAAGGGGAAGTAGCCGCCGGTGGCGCCCTTTCCCATCGCCATCACGTCGGGGCGAACGCCAAAGTGCTCCATCCCGAACCACCGTCCCGTGCGTCCGAAGCCGGTCATCACCTCGTCGGCGATAAGGAGGAGGCCGTAGCGGTCGCAGATTTCCCGGACCAGCGGCCAGTATCCCTCCGGCGGGACGACGGCGCCCAGGGTAGCCCCGCTGACCGGCTCAGCGATGAAGGCCGCGATGCGCCCTGGCCCCTGACGACGAATTTCCGTCTCCAGCGCCCGCGCGCAGGCCAAGTCGCAGGTCGGGTAGGTCGCGCCGAAGGGGCAGCGGTAGCAATAGGGAGGCGGAATGTGGGGCTGGTCCCGGAACATCGGCGCGTAGAGGTGGCGCATAGAGGTCCGGCCCGTGAGGGCCAGCGCGCCCAGCGTCGCGCCGTGGTAGGAGCCCCAGCGGGCGATGACCGTATCCCGCGCGGGTTCGCCGCGGGCCACCTGGACCTGCCGGGCGAACTTGACGGCGGCCTCCACGGCCTCGGAGCCGCTGGTCAGATAGTAGAAGCGGGGGTCGTCCATCGGGGCGTGGCGGGCCAGTTGGGCGCTGTAGGTCTCCAGGCCGTCGGTGGTGAAGACGGTCCCGTGGACGTAGGCGATGGCAGCGGCCTGTTCGGCCATCGCCCGGGCGATTTCGGCCACACCGTGGCCCACGTTGACCACGATGGGCCCGCCCGACGCATCTATGTATCGGCGCCCATCGGCGTCCCAGATGTAGATGCGCTCCCCACGCACAGCCACCGGGTGGGGAAAACCCAACCGGCGCTGAAAGACGAAGGTGTTCTCCGGGAGACTCATCGGGGCTTACTCACAAATCCGGGTGCCTGGCATATGAAACGTGCCAGGCAATTCCGCGGGGGCCTGGCACGTTTCAGCGCCTCACTCTACAGCGAGGATGTGAAAGCGGACTGTCCCGCCGGGGGCATGGACAGTGACGGTCTCACCGGGGCGGCGACCCAGAAGGGCCTGGCCCAGCGGGGATTGGTGGGAGATTTTGCCCCGGAGCGGGTCGGCCTCCGCAGGCCCCACCAGTTGGAAGACTTCGGGGGTCTCCGCACCCTCCTCCAGAAGGGTGACCCGATGGCCCAGGTCTATGGTGCCTGAATCGCCGTTGGGCTGGATGACGATCGCGTTGCGAAGGATGTTCTCAATCTGCTGAATGCGGCCTTCCAGAAAGCCCTGCTCTTCCTTGGCGGCGATGTAGTCGGCGTTCTCGGAGAGATCGCCCTGCTGGATAGCGCGCCGAAGGATGCGGGCCAGTTCGGGCCGCCGCACGTTGACCAGATAGTCCAGTTCCTGTTTGAGCTGTTCCAGACCTTCCGGGGTCAGGTAAACCGGCTGCTGCACGCTTTCCACCTCCTTAGGGAGTCGTCCTAAATATGGTACTGCAAAATGGGAATTTCGCAAGCCTGGCCGAATAGTTTGTGGACAACTGCGAGCAGTTATCTCACAGATATTTTGAGCCCCAACGTTGACATCGGGGGCTTTCTCATCAAGGCTTGTCCGAAGTTCAGGGGGCGGAGACCCGGATGGAAACGGGGGCACTCTGGAGGATACGGCCCTCCGGATCGCGGCCTTCGGCCAGAAAGGTGTGCTCGCCCACCTGGAGCGTCCAGAGAGCCTCGTAGGGTGGGGTGGTGAGGGTCGCCAGCGGTTCTCCGTCCACGTACAGGGTCACTTCGGCGATGCGCACACCGTCGGCAGGACGGACCGCAACGCGGATGGCCTGGTAGGCCATCGGGACGACCGGGGAAAGGCGGTAGACGGTGCCGTTGTCGGGATGGGTGATAACCAGGGGCGGACCGGCGGTTCGGGGGGCCGACCGGGGATGGGCATCAGCGGCGCGCAGGAGCGGTTCCGGCGGCAGGGGCCAGTTGTTCTGGCGCGCCCACTCCCACGCCTCCGCCGGAGGGACGATGTAGACCCGTTCCTGGACTCGCTCCGGCGGGGTGTCGGGCTCCGCTGGGAGACCCGTGGCCCGGTCTATCCGGAAGAGTTGGTACCAGGTATCGGGCTCCGTTGGGGCGGTGCCCGCAATGAAGATTTCCACGCGCGTGCGCGGGCAAAGGGGGGTCGGCAGGAGCCCGGAGGGGACGCAGACTCGGACCCGCTCCAGCCCCGGCGGCTGGGTGAAGGGGATCACCGGCTGGCCCCGCAGGGCCCGTTCCATAAAGTCGCGCCAGATAGGGCCAGCCCCCTCCACCCCGGAGACGTCCCGCATCGGCCGTCCGTCGGCGTTCCCCACCCAGACCCCCGTCACCAACTGGGGAGTGTAGCCGATGGTCCAGTTATCCCGCCAATCAGAGGACGTGCCGGTTTTGACCGCTGCCGGACGGGAGAGGTTAAGGACGCTGCCCGTCCCGAAAGCGGGGGCGCGGGCGTTCTCGTCGGAGAGGATGTCCGTGATGAGGTAGGCAACGCGGGGGTCCAGGACCTGGGGGCCAGGGATGGGCCGAGCCCGGTAGCGCACTCGCCCCCGCGCGTCCCGGACCTCCAGAACACTGAAGGGCTCTATCCGCCGTCCACCGTTGGCGAAGGCTGCGTACGCGGCGGTCAGTTCCAGCAGCCGCACCTCCCCGCCTCCCAGGGTCAGCGCCAGCCCGAACCGTTCCCCCGTCCCGAAGGAGGTCATCCCCAGGTCGGCCGCCAGCGTCACCAGCCGCTCCACACCGACCATCTGGAGCACCCGGACCGCAGGGACGTTGAGGGACTGCGCGAGTGCGTCCCGCGCCGAGACCGGGCCGTGGAACCGATGGTCGTAGTTGAGCGGGACGTAGGGAAGGCCTTCGCGGGTGGGGAAAGCGGTCCGGACGTCCAGGATGACCGAGGCGGGGGTCAGTAGGGGGCGACCGTCGGCGCTGGGGGAGAAGGCGGCGGCGTAGGTGAGGGGCTTAATGGCGGAGCCGGGCTGCCGCAGCGCCAGCGCTGCGTTCACTGCGCCGTCTATGGCTGGGTCGAAGTAGTCGGGGCTCCCGACCATCGCCAGGATCGCGCCGGTCTTTGGATCCAGGGCGACCAGCGCAGCGTTGTTGACCTCCCGCAGGCCGCTCTCCTCACTGGCCTGGGAAAGGCGCGCCAGGTGCCGCCGGACGACCTCCTCGGCGGTGCGCTGGAGGTCCAGGTCCAGCGTAGTGGTGATGACCAGTCCTTCGGTGTAGAGGGCTTCGGCGCCGAATTCCCTCTCCAGCCAGGCCCAAACGTACATCACGAAGTGCGGGGCCTGGATAGGGAAAGGGGTGGCGGCGAAGTGAAGTCGCTCCTGCGCGGCCAGTTCTGCCTGCTCGGGAGTGATGTATCCCTGTTCGGCCATCAGCCCCAGAACGACCCGCTGTCGCTTCCGGGCCCGGTCGGGGGTTGTCAGGGGGTCGTAGTACGCGGGGGATTGGGGGAGGCCGGCCAGGAGTGCGCATTCCGCCAAACTCAGTTCCCGGACGCTTTTGCCAAAGTAGGTCCGCGCGGCGGCCTCTATCCCATAAGCCAGGTTGCCGTAGTAGACCTCGTTCAGGTAGAGGGTCAGGATTTCGTCTTTGGTGAAGGTTCGGGCGATGCGCCAGGCCAGGATGGACTCCCGGAGTTTGCGCAGGAGGGTGCGCTGAGTCCGTTCCTGAGGGGAGAGGAGGAGGTTGCGGGCGACCTGCTGGGTGATGGTGGAGCCGCCTGCCAGCACCTCGCCGCCCCGGAGGTTGATCCAGACGGCGCGCAGGATGCCCCGGAGGTCCACACCGGGGTTGGTGTAGAAATCTGCGTCCTCGGTGGCGATGGTGGCCTGGCGGCAGTAGAGGGGAATCTCCTCCAGTGGCACCGGGACGTGGCGCCCGCCGTGGGGGTCGGCGATCTCGTAGAGCAGGCGGCCATGCCGGTCCAGGATGCGGGAGGAGGCGCCAGTCTGACGGTCGTAGAGGGTGTGCGGGGAGGGCAGGTCGGCCAGGAGGAGATGGGCGCCCATCACCCCGGTCGCAGCCAGAAGGGTCAGGAATATCAGAAGGGGTCTCCACAGTCGGCGCATCGGAAGCATCAGGGTAGATAGGGATTGTCGGTCGGGATGTGTCCTTTTTGGCTCCCGCTTCCATTGGGTAAGACGTTGCGGCTTCACAAACGGTTCCGGCAGCCTGGGAGAGGGTGGTCAGCGGCCTGCGACGATCGCTGTGAAGGAAGCCAGAAACCAGTGGATCAGAAATGGGTACAGGAAGGAACGGGCCCGCCAGGCGATGTAGCCCAGGGCGGTTCCGCCAAAGATGCAACTGAGGGTCTCCAGTTCCGGCTTGCCCATGTGGGCCAGAGTGAAGGGGACAGCCTGCAGAAGCCACGCCAGGGGGCCGCAGGCTCGGTAGAGGGCAAAGAGGAGAAATCCCCGGAAGAAGAACTCCCATCCCAGCAACTCTATCCCGTCGGCCAGCCAGAAGAAGGGGTGGGAGACTGCGGCCCCGTAGTACTCCCGAAACGCCGGAGTCCGGGCGACAAAGGCCATCACCGCCGCCAGTCCGGCGCACGCCCCCAGCGTCCAGGCCAGCCCGACCCGCCAATTTCCCAACTGGAACCCGTAGCGGGCAGGGGGCTCCCGGAAGACCAGGAGAACGATCCCCAGAGGGATCAGAAGGTAGAGCACCGTGCGGCTCAGCAACAGGTTTCCCCAAAGGACGTGGTAGCCGTCCACCACCAGGAGAAGGGTGGTGGCGATCACGGCCACGGCCGCCCGCCAGGTTGCCTCGTCCCGCAGCGAAGGGGGTTCTGGTGTCATTGGTGCCCCCGGTGGTTTCATCTGGATTCAATACGGGAACCCCAGGGTGTGCCCCCCCGGTTCCAGGAGCCGGGCCAGTTTGGGCCAGTCGGCGTGGAGTTCGGCCCCCCAGTTGAACAGCAGCGAAGCGATAAGCGCTCCCGCCAGCCCGGCTTTCCAGCCCCGTCGGTCCATCGGCGCGCGGCGGAAGAGAAACGCCACCCCGCGCGCGGCCAGTACTGCGAGGAAAGGGATCAGGACCAGGTGGAAGCGGTCCTCCGCCAGGATGAGCATATGCGGAAGGATGTAGCCCACCAGCAAAAGTGTTACTAACGTAACGGGACGTCGCGGGCGGTCAAAGACCAGCCCCACGACGGCAGGCAGGGAGATCAGGGCCAACGGCACGCTGACCAGCAGCAGGGCCAGGATCAACACCCATGCTGGAAGCGGGCCGAAGTAGTTGTTGCTGTAGAAGTAGACCAGCGCCCGTTTCTCTAATCCCCAGAAGTAGCCCAACTTTCGCACCATCAGGTAGGGGACGCGCGCCGGGTCGGCGCGGATGAACTCCGCCACGGCCCGGAGTCCTCTCTCGTTTCGCTCTGCGTCGTCCACGATGGTCAGCAGGTCAGCAGCGATATCCGCGTTGAATGTGCCGGTGGAGGCCGGATGATACCCCAGGTACATCTGATAGCCCAGGGACGACTCCACGAACGTCGGCCGCCCATGCAGGAGGGTGTTGCGCGCAGCCCAGGGAAGGGTCAGCAGAAGGATTCCGGCCAGGACCAGCAGGCAGTTGCGCATACCGGTCCATCGGCTGGGGTCAGAGAAGAGAGCCCATCCCGCTGCCAGAAGCGCGAAGAGGGAGATAACGGAACGGGTCAGCGCCGCCAGCCCCAGAAGGAGGCCAGCCAGGAACCAGTCCCGGGGGCGGTTCTTTTCGTCGGCGCGCAGAAGGGCCAGGGCGGAGGCCAGGACGAGAGGGAAGAAGAGGTTCTCCGTGACCAGCGCCAGAGGGTAGGCCACCAGGATGGGGTATCCGGCGACGGCCAGCGCGGCCCCCCGCGCTCCCCGTTCCCCCAGCCCGTACCGTTGTCCCAGCGCGTAGGTCATCGGCGCCAGCAGGGCCCCCAGGAGCGCCTGCACCAGCCGCGCCGCCGCAAAGCGATGGGTAAGTCCCGAAACCCCATAGACCAGCGCCAGAAATGCCGGATACAGCGGCGGACGGAACGACGTCTCCACCCCGCGCGGGTCGTAGGGGATGCGGGAGAGGTCCAGGTCAATGTACGGCTGAATGAGCGCCAGGTCCGGTTCGGCGTACCAGCGGTACCCGTTCCCCGCCAGGATGCTGCGGGCCAGCATGTCGTACTGGAACATATCGTCCAGCCCGATCCCCAAAGGCAGGGCCCAGAGGACGGGGACCAGCCGCAGGATCAGGGCGAGGCCGAAAACTGCCAGCGGAAAAGGGCCGAGACGGAGTTTCATAGGTTTGTTTTTCAACCACGAGGGTCCCACAGGAAACACAAAGGACACAAATGAACGATCAAATTTTTATCATTTGTGTCCTTTGTGTAACTCTTTGTGTCCTTTGTGGTTTATATCAAGCCTGCTGCGGCCAGCGCGGCTTCCGTCGGTGCACCGGTCTGGGGGTCCCAGCCGAATTCGGCATAGGCCCCGGCCAGCATAACCTCCAGGTCCGGGACGACGCCTGCCGCACCGCCCGATTCCAGAGGCACAAGCAGGGGCACGGGGAGACGGTCGTCGGCACGACTCACCCCCCGGCGCATGTTCAGAACGCGTTTGAGGGTGACGATGCGCTTTCCGGCCTCCAGCAGGTCCTCCGGGGCCAGGCCCCACCCCGTGACGGCGTTCAGCGCCGCCAGGACCCGCTCCACGCCGGGGTTCTGGAACTGGCAGAGGATCATTGAGTTGTAGAGGTTCCGCCAGGCCTGCTGGCGGGCCGCGATGTGCCCCTTCTCCTCCGTCATCTCAAAACGGTCGCCGGGAAGGATGCCCAGTTCGGTTGCCGGGCCCTGCCCAGTATCCACGCCGTACATATCTCCCTGCATATGGCAGGCGCCGCGTGGGGAGAGGGCGTAGGTGACAGCCATACCGACGAAGGCGCGCGGGTCGTGCATGGGCACTTCCAACCGGTTCACGACGACGGCCCGCTCCGGCACGCCGAAGCGCTCCGCCAGCGCTGCACTCCCCTCCGCCAGGACGTCTCCGAAGCCCTCCCGGAAGGCCATCATAGAGATCAGCCGGTGGATCGTCTCCGCGTCGCCGAAGCGAATCTCCAGGCCGCCGGTGTCGGCGGGGGTGATGATGCCTTCCTCAAACAGTTCGCAGGCCAGGGCGATGGTGCAGCCGGTGCTGATGGTGTCCAGTCCGTAGACGTTGCAGAGATGCCCAGCGTAGATGACGGCCTCCAGGTCGGAGACCATCACCATCGTTCCCAGCGCGCCGACCGTCTCGTATTCAGGGCCGTCCACTTTCTCCAGGCCATAGCGGGGCGCGCGGGTCTCCCGGCCGCAGGCGATGGGGCATCGGTAGCAGGCCATCGGGCGGTTCAGGTACCGGTCGGCCATGACGACGCCGGAGAGGTTCCCGGCCTCCTCCCACTCCCCCTGCCGCCAGTGGCGGATGGGGAGGTCGCCGAACATCAGCGCCATGTCCACGTATCCCGCTGTCCCCGCCAGCCGGAGGGCCTCCGCAGCCATATCCTCGGAGGTGGCGGCGTGGACCTCCCGAACCACTTCTTTGAAGCGTTCCGGGTCGGCCAGGGGAACCTGGGCGGTGCCCCGCAGGGCGATCGCCTTGAGGTTTTTGGAGCCCATCACGGCGCCCATGCCGGTTCGCCCAGCGGCGCGGCCGTGGTCGTTCATCACGGCCGCCATTTTCACCTGGCGCTCTCCGGCGGGACCGATGCAGAGGACACGCGCCTTCGGTTCTCCCAGGAGTTCCCGGACTCGTTCCTGGGTGGTGTAGGAGTCCAGTCCCCACAGGTCGGCCGCGTCGTGCAGGCGAACGTCTCCCTCCACGACGGAGAGCCAGACAGGGCGGTCGGCCCGCCCGGTGACGATGATGCCATCATATCCGGCGAAGCGGAGTTCCGGCCCTACGAAGCCGCCGGTGTTGGACTCCCCCCAGATGCGGGTGAGGGGAGAGAGCGCACAGACGCTCAGCCGTCCCGCCGAGGGCATAGCGGTGCCCACCAGCGGGCCGGTCATAAAGATGAGGGGGTTCTCCGGGCCGAGGGGGTCAGTCTGGGGGCCGACCATGTCCAGCAGGTAGCGGGCGGCCAGGCCGCTCCCGCCAACGAAGAGCCGGGCATATTCTTCGTTCAGCGGTTCTTCCCAGATTTGGCCCTGGGAAAGGTCCACGCGCAGGATTTTGCCCATGTAGCCGTTCATGTTGCCTCCTTACAGGTCGCAAGTCGCAGGTCGCAGGGCGCAAGGCGCAGGGTCGCACGTCGCAGGGACGCAGGAGCAGTGCTGCTGGGATGATAGCGCAGCGTGCCCGGAGATGTCGGTTTTCAGCCGATGTGAGACTTGCAGCGCCGGATAGAAACTGGTCCGGGGCCACTATCCTGCCCCATGATGCTATAACTTTGCCGATTGTGCAAATGGCGATACGTTTCATCCTGCTGGCGCAGCGCGGGGCGAATCCCCGTCGGCGCCGACTGAAGTCGGCCTCAACAGGCCTTCGGCCGAAGGTCGGCCTGCGCCGACCGCTGGCGCGGCGCGGGGCGAATCCCCGTCGGCGCCGACTGAAGTCGGCCTCAGCGGGCCTTCGGCCGTCCGGTCGGCCTGCGCCGACCGCTGGCGCGGCGCAGGGTGAATCCCCGTCGGCGCCGACTGAAGTCGGCCTCAGCAGGCCTTCGGCCGAAGGTCGGCCTCCGCCGACCATTGGCGCGGCGCGGGGCGAATCCCTGTCGGCGCCGACTGAAGTCGGCCTCAGCAGGCCTTCGGCCGAAGGTCGGCCTGCGCCGACCGCTGGCGCGGCGCGGGGCGAATCCCTGTCGGCGCCGACTGAAGTCGGCCTCAGCAGGCCTTCGGCCGTCTGGTCGGCCTGCGCCGACCGCTGCCGCAGCGCGGGGCGAATCCCTGTCGGCGCCGACTGAAGTCGGCCTCAGCAGGCCTTCGGCTGAAGGTCGGCCTGCGCCGACCGCTGGCGCAGCGCGGGGCGAATCCCCGTCGGCGCCGACTGAAGTCGGC
>JANXAH010000197.1 GCA_025062415.1 Anaerolineae bacterium
CCCCAACCAGCCCATCCAGAAGGGCCAGGTGATAGACCCGGTGAAGGGCTACTTTTCGGGCGTCAACGAGTATGTCCGCGTGGCCTCTCAGGGGAAGGTGGACCAGGTGGCGATGTACTCCATTATGGAAAACCCGATGACAGCCTGCGGCTGCTTTGAGTGCATCGTTATGGTCATCCCGGAGGCCAACGGTGTAATGGTCGTCAGCCGCGAGGACCCCAGCATGACCCCCGCGGGGATGACCTTCTCCACGCTGGCGGGTATGGCTGGTGGCGGCCTCCAGACTCCGGGCGTGATGGGCGTCGGCAAGTACTATCTCACCAGCCCCAAGTTCATCTCCGCCGATGGCGGCTTCAAGCGGGTGGTCTGGATGTCCTCCTTCCTCAAGAAGACGATGGCTGAGGAATTGAAGAAGGTCTGCGAGCGGGAGGGCGATCCGGACCTGCTGGATAAGATCGCCGACGAGACCATCTGCACCGACGTGGAGGGCCTGCTGGCCTTCCTGACGGAGAAGAATCATCCCGCATTGAGCATGCCACCGCTGTTCTAAAAACCACAGGGTGCCAGGTGCTTCCGAAGCGCCTGGCACCTTATCGTAAGGAGAAAAACTCCGCTCCGGCGGCGCAGGGGGCCGCCGTCAGCGATGGCGGCGGCCCCTTACTACTGTTGAGGAGGTGGAAGGTTGGGGCGGGGGGGGGGGGCGCCCCCCCCCCAAAACCCAAACATAAAACCCCCCCCCCGGGGTGTATTGTTAATGTTTTTTTTTTTATTAAAAACCAACAAACACAGTAACCCCCATCGGGGCGGGGTTGTATGGGGTGGGTTTTGGGGGGGGGGGGCCCCCCCCCCCGCCGCAAAACCCTCTCCTTGACACCCGGGCCGGATAGGAGTATCCTTTCTGTAGAGGTTGATCTTCAAGAAGACCGCGCAAGGAGGGCTATATGCCGGTGGAAATTCCCGTGGAGAAGTGGCCCGGTCGGGTCGTTGAAGAGACTATCGGTGCCACCGCCGCGGAGGGAGGCACCCGCAGCCGGGTGGTGAAGGTGGGTGGTGAAAATACGCTCCCCTTTATGTTCACCGACGGCGAGATGCCCAACCCGCCCCGTGTCGCCATAGAAATCCTGGACCGCCGACCGAAGGACTGGTCCCCGCTGCTTCTGGAGGCATGGGGGGACGTGGTGGACGACCCGGCGAAGTGGGCGAAGGCGGCCGAGGAGGCCGGGGCCGACCTGGTGCTCCTGCAGTTGTCCCTTACCCGCGATGGCGATAAGCCCACCACCGCCGCCGACGCGCGGGCCATCACCCGCGCCGTCCTTCAGGCCACGGGTCTCCCCATCCTGGTCTTCGGCCCCGGTCAGGTGGACGCCGATAACGAACTGCTGGTGGCGGTCGCTGAGGAGGCGGCGGGCGAGCGCATCGTCCTGGGCATTTGCGAGGAAAAGAACTACCGCACCATTGTCGCCGCGGCGCTGGCCAACGGCCATTTGGTCAACGGCCGAACCGCGATGGACGTCAACCTGGCCAAACAACTGAACATCCTCATCGCCGACATGGGGTTGCCGCTGGACCGGATTATTATGGACCCCACGACGGCCAGCCTGGGCTACGGTATTGAGTACGGCTACTCCGTGATGGAGCGGCTGCGTCTGGCGGCCCTCCAGGGGGATAGGATGACCCAACTCCCCATGCTGGTCACCCCGGGCTTTGAGGCCTGGCGGCAGAAGGAGGCCAAAGTCGGCGAGGGCGTGCCCGCTTCCTGGGGCGACTGGCGCCAGCGCGCGGTTCTCTGGGAGACCCTCACGGCGACCAACCTCATTCTGGCCGGCGCCGACATCGTTGTCCTGCGCCACCCGGAGACCGTGAAGCGGGTCAAGGCCTACATTGATCGGATGATGGCGAAATAGGGAGGGGGACGATGGCTCTGACCGGATTGCAAATCTACAAACTGCTCCCACAGACCAACTGCAAGGAGTGTGGATTTCCCACCTGCCTGGCCTTCGCGATGAAACTGGCGGCCAAGCAGGCTGAACTCTCCGCCTGCCCCTATGTTTCGGAGGAGGCGAAAGCCCAACTGGATGCCGCGTCTGCCCCGCCCATTCGCCTGGTCTCCGTGCAGGGGCCGGGACATAAGGTGGAGGTCGGCAACGAGACGGTCATCTTCCGCCACGAGAAGACCTTCTATCATCCGCCGGGCCTTTTCCTGCGGGTGAAGGATTCCTGGCCCCTGGAACAGGTCAGGGGCGCAGCGAAGGAGGCGATGGACTACGCCGTTACCTACGTCGGGATGAACCTCCATCTGGATGGTGTGGCAGTGGAGGCGGATTCGGGCAGCCCGGAGACCTTCGCCGCGGCGGTGAGGGCGGTGCGGGAGGTTACCGACCGCCCCCTCATTCTGATGGCCTCCGACCCGGCGGTGCTGAAGGCTGGGCTGAGCGCCGCGGATGGCGTCCGGCCGCTCCTCTACGCCGCCACGGCCGAAAACTGGCAGGCGATGGCGGAAGTCGCAAAGGCGGCCAATGCCCCTCTCGTTGTCCGGGCCGATTCACTGGACGCTCTGGCCGATCTGACTGAGAAGGTGAAGGGGGCCGGTATCCAGGATATTGTCCTGGACCCCGGCGTGCGGGACCCGGCCGGGACGCTGACGACGCTCACCCACCTGCGCCGCCTGGCGCTGAAGAAGAACTTCCGCCCACTGGGCTATCCCATCATCACGTTCCCCGGTGAGGGCGCCTCCGACACGATAGAGGAGGCCCAACTGGCGGCCGAACATATCGCCAAATACGCGGGCTTCATTGTCCTGGACCGTTTTGCGCCGGAGATGGCCTACGCGCTGCTGGCCTGGCGGGTCAACATCTACACCAACCCGCAGGAGCCCATCAAGGTCCAACCGGGCATCTACGAGATCAACAACCCCGGTCCCGACTCCCCGGTGATGATCACGACCAACTTCTCCATCACGTACTTCTCCGTCGCCAACGAGGTAGACGGGAGCGGTATGCCGGGCTGGCTGCTGGTAGCGGACGCGGAGGGAATGAGCGTCCTCACCGCCTGGGCCGCTGGGAAGTTTGATGCCGAGAAGATCGCCAAGACGGTGAAGTCCACCGGCATTGAGGAGAAAATCAACCACCGCAAACTGATCATCCCCGGTGCGGTTGCCGTCCTGATGGGCGAAGTGGAGGAGGAACTGCCGGGCTGGCAGATTCTCGTCGGGCCGCGGGAGGCGGTGGACCTACCCGGGTATCTGAAGTTGTGGAAGTCCTTCTAAGATCGGGGCAGGGGTTGCGGCGCCTATGCCGCCGCAACCCCTATCCTGAGCATTGCTCTTATGGCAACCGTTGTCTTCCGTCCTGCCGGGAAACGGGTGGAGGTCCCGCCGGGTACTCTCCTCAGCGATGCAGCCCGGATGGCCGGGGTGGAAGTACTGATGCCCTGCGGCGGGCAGGGGCGCTGTGGCCGCTGCGCTGTGGTGGTGGAATCCGGCTCCGTCCGTCGCCGGTCCACTCAGCGCCTCACCCCAGACGACATCGCTGCCGGATACGCGCTGGCCTGCCAGACCCTGGTGGAGAGCGACGTTGTCGTCCTCGTCCCGCCTCAGGAGCGGATTGAGCGTCGTATCAAAGAGACCAAGCGCGCGGCAAAGATAGAACTCCCGTTTCCCTACGACCGCCACGACCAGCCTCTGCGCAAGTTCGCGGTCACCTTGGAGCCGCCCTCCCTGGCCGATCAGACCGACGATTGGTCCCGCCTGCAGCGGGAAATGGCTCGCCGCTACGGAATCCGGGACCTGCAGGCCTCGCTTCCTCTCCTGCGGAAACTCCCCCGCGCGCTGCGGGAGGGGGACTGGACCGTCACGGCGGTGGTGGAACTGGATTCGTGGGACCGCCCGGAGGGGCCACCCCGGTTGATAGATGTCCTGCCCGGTGAGCGCCTGGAGAGTCTCTGGGCAGTAGCCATTGACATCGGCACCACCAGCAACGTGGTTTGGCTGGTGGACCTGATCCGGGGCCAGGTGATGGCTCAGGCCGCCGACTACAACGGGCAAATCGCCCGTGGCGAGGACGTCATCTCCCGCATCATCTATGCTTCAAAGGGGAACGGTCTTCAGGAACTCCAGGAACTGGTGATGGGCACGCTGAACCGGCTCATTGCCCAGGTTGCCGCCGAGCAGAACATCCGTCCGGATGAAATCTACAAGGCTACGGTCGCTGGGAACACCACGATGATCCATCTCTTTGCGGGTATCCCGCCGGAGTCCATCCGGCTGATGCCCTTTATCCCGGTGGTCAACCACCTGCCCACCTTTCCAGCCCGGGAGGTCGGCCTGGGGATCCACCCGGAGGGGACGGTGGACTGCCTGCCTGGCATCGCGTCCTACGTGGGCGCGGACATCACCGCCGGGGTGCTCAGTTCCGGCCTGTGTGATTCCAACGAACTGACCCTCTTTATAGACGTCGGCACCAACGGGGAGATGGTGTTGGGGGATTGTACCTGGCTGATCTCCTGCGCCTGCTCTGCCGGTCCGGCCTTTGAGGGCGCGGGCGTGGTCCACGGGATGCGGGCGACCGCTGGGGCTATTGAAGAGGTCTGGATCCATCCGGAGACCTACGAAGCGGCCTACAAAGTCATCGGCGACGAGCGGCCCCGAGGCATCTGTGGCTCCGGCCTGATCTCCCTTCTGGCGGAGATGTTCATCACTGGGGTGGTGGATAAGAGTGGGAACATCAACCTGGATCTGCCCACGAAGCGGGTGCGGCGGGGAGAACACGGGCCGGAATACGTGGTTGCCTGGGCCGACGAGACGGCGACGGGCCGCGATATCGTCATCACGGCGGTGGACATAGACAACCTGATGCGGGCCAAGGCGGCCATCTACGCCGGGTTCTCCGTTCTGGCCCGCAGCGTTGGCCTGACGTTGCAGGACGTCCAGCGAGTGCTGATCGGCGGCGCGTTCGGCCAGTACATCAACGTGGAGAAGGCCATTCAGATCGGCATGCTTCCGGATATGCCCTACGATCGCTTTCACTTTCTGGGTAACACTTCGGTGCGAGGTGCATACTATGCCCTGGTTTCCCGGGAGATGCGCCGCCGGGTGACCGAGGTGGGCCGGATGATGACCTACCTGGAACTTTCGGCCGACAACACCTTCTTTGATGAGTTCAACGCGGCCCTCTTTCTGCCGCACACCGACCTGAGCCAGTTCCCGTCGGTGGCGGCGTTGATGGAGAGATAAAGATGGGAATTCACCCCTCCCAGATTGAGAAGGCTGTAGCCATTGCTCGGGCTTATGGTGCCACCCGGTTGATTCT
>JANXAH010000228.1 GCA_025062415.1 Anaerolineae bacterium
AGGCTGATTTCCAATCAGCGCCGACTCAAGTCGGCCTCCCCGGGCCTCCGGCCAATAGTCGGCCTGCGCCGACCGACATTAGAGCGACGGCGAACGCTGTCGCCTGGCGGAAGCCGGCAACGGCGGCTGATTTCCAATCAGCGCCGACCCAAGTCGGCCTGCGTGGGCCTCCGGCCCTGGGTGGGCCTCCGCCGACCGTGGTTGGGGCGTCAGCGACGGCTGACGCCCGGCGCAAAGCGCCAAAGGAGGCTGATTTCCAATCAGCGCGGCCGCGCAGGCCCTCCGACCTGCCGGATCGCGCCCTTGCGACCTTGCGATCTGTGACCTGCGACCTGCAACCCTGCACCTTGAGACCTGCAACTATGCGCCCTGAGCCTTACACCCTACACATTGTCTCCCATACCCACTGGGACCGGGAATGGTACCGGACCTACCAGCAGTTTCGCTTCCGGCTGGTCCGCTTGGTGGAGGAACTGCTGGACTTGATGGATCGGGACCCCGCCTACCGTTTCTTCCTGTTGGACGGGCAGACGGTGGTCCTGGAGGACGTGGTGGATGTCCGCCCCGACCTGGCGGAGCGGCTGCGGCAGCGAGTTCGGGAAGGCCGTCTCTTCATCGGCCCCTGGTTTGTCCTCCCCGACGAGTTCCTCGTCAGCCCGGAGGCACTGGTCCGCAACCTGCTCTGGGGCGACCGCATCGCCCGTGCCTGGGGCACCAGGATGGCCATCGGCTATGTCCCCGACACTTTCGGCCACATCTCCCAACTTCCCCAACTCCTGCGGGGCTTCGGGATGGAGACCGCGGTCATCTGGCGCGGCGTCGGCGACGCGCCGACGGAGTTCCGCTGGGCCGCCCCCGATGGCACCGAAGTCCTGGTCTGCTACCTGCGGGACTCTTACAGCAACGCGGCCCATCTCCCGGCGGACGAGGAGAGTTTTGCCCGGGCTCTGGAAGCGGCACGGGATAGCCTCTCCCCCCACGCGACCACGTCTCACCTGCTCCTGATGCAGGGGACCGATCATATGTTCCCCCGCGCCGACCTTTCTCGCCTGCTGGCGGTTGCCGACGCGCGTCTTCCCGACCGGGTGGTCCACTCCAGCCTTCCCGCGTACGTGGACGCGGTACGGGCCGAACTGGGGGAGGAGGGCCTGCGGCGACTTCCCCTTCGGACCGGGGAGATGCGGGACCCTTCCCGCGCGCACCTTCTCCCCGGCGTCCTCTCCACCCGGATGTGGATCAAAATCCGCAACCACGTCTGCCAGACCCTCCTGGAACGGTGGGCCGAGCCCTTCGCCGCTCTCTCCGGCCAGGCCCACCTGGCTCCCTTCGTCCGGCGGGCCTGGAAATATCTGCTGGAGAATCACCCCCACGACTCCATCTGCGGCTGCTCGGTGGACCAGGTCCATCGGGAGATGCGGACCCGCTTTGACTGGTGCGAACAGATTGGGGAAGAGGTTGTCCGCAGCGCGCTGGAGGCGCTGGCCGCCCAGATAGACACGGAGGGCGAAGGCCCCGCGCTGGTCGTCTTCAACCCGTCCTCCACCCCTCGCACCGACCGCGTCGTCGCTGCGGTGACCCTTCCCATAGACCCGGAGGGGAGCGCCCTGGTCGGGCCCGATGGGCGGCCCGTGCCCTTCCAGGTCCTTCGCCGCACCGTCCGGTCGGAAATGGAAATGACCTTTGACCGGGAGACGATGCGGCAGACCGCGGCGGCCGCGATGGCCGGGGGCGGATTCGTCTACGGCGATATGGCCCTTCGGGGGCTCACCGTCCGCCGGGACGGCGACACGGGGGTCCTGACTCTCTCCGTCGGGCGGGGTGCAGCCTCGCTCCCGCTGGACCGACTGGCTGGGCCCGTTGCCCATCTCCAGGCCCTGCTGGAGGACGAATCGGTCCGGCGGTACGTCGTCCGGGTTCGGGAGGACGAGGCGCTGGAGGTGGCCTTTGTGGCGCGGGATGTGCCACCGCTGGGCTACGCTGTCTATCGGTGGACAGAATGGTCCCAGCCCATTCCCAGTGGCGAGGCCACTCCTTCTCCGGCGGAGGCCACCGCGATAGAGAACGAATTCCTCCGGGTGGAAGTGGACCCCCGAAGTGGCCTGCTGACCATCACCGACAAAGAGACGGGGCTGACCCTGCGGGAGTGCCACCGCTTTGTGGACGGCGGCGATGCGGGGGACGAGTACAACTACTGCCCGCCCTCTCAGGACATGCTGGTGGCGGAACCGGCCACGCCGCCCGTCATCCAGCGGGAGGCGGGCCCTGTTGGACAAAGTTTGGCCCTGGAACTGACTTACCGGGTCCCGGAGGCCCTGTCGGAGGACCGCTCCCGCCGCAGCGACCGGACGGTGGAGATACCCATCGCTGTTCGGGTCTGGCTGACGCCAGGGGTGCGGCGGGTAGATTTTGAGACGACGGTGGAGAACACCGCCTGCGACCACCGGCTACGGGTCCATTTCCCGGTCCCCTTCATCGCCGAGCGGGCCTGGGCCGAGGGCCACTGGGATGTGGTGGAGTGGTCGCCAGTTCCTACCGTGGGCGGGCCGGACTGGGCCGAACAGCCCGTTCCGACCCGGCCCCAGCGGGGCTGGGTCTCCCTCTCCGACGGCACACGCGGCGTGACGGTGGCCAACCGCGGCCTGCCGGAGGTAGAGGTTGTGCAGGCCGATCGCCTGCGCTCCGAGATTGCGCTCACTCTGCTTCGGTGTGTGGGCTGGCTTTCGCGGGACGATTTCCCCTGCCGCCGGGGGCATGCGGGCCCGGCGCTTCCCGTCCCGGAGGCCCAGTGTCCGGGCCGTCATACTTTCCGCTACGCGCTGGTTCTCCATCCTGGCGACTGGCGACAGGGTTTCATGGAGGCCGAGCATTTCCAGACCGACCTGCGCGCGCTGGCTGTGCCGCCCCATCCTGGGGCGATGCCGCCGGCCTTCTCCTTCGTCCGGGTGGATCCCCCGGCGCTGCGGGTGAGCGCGCTCAAGCCTTCGGAGGACGGCCCAGCGCTCATCCTGCGGCTGTGGAACATAGAGTCGTCTCCCGTAGAGGGCACGGTGCGGCTGTGGCGGCCCTTCGCCCGAATTGCCCGGGCCGCGCTCTCCGAACAGGAGGAGGAACCGCTGGCGGTGGATACCGACACGGTCCACCTGACCCTTCGGGGGCGACAGGTGGTGACACTGCGGCTTGAGCCGAATCATTGAAAGGAGTCCAATGCAATACGCTCGTGAGGTAAAGGCCTTCATTCAGCACCATTTCCGCCATTTCAACGCGGCCGCGCTGGTGGACGCGGCAGAGGCATACCGGAAGTTTGTCGCCGAAGGGAACGGGATGCTGGTGGCGATGGCCGGGGCGATGAGCACTGCCGAAATCGGCCTCTCTCTGGCGGAGATGATCCGGCGGGGAAAGGTCCATGCCATCAGTTGCACCGGCGCTAATCTGGAGGAGGACATCTACAACCTGGTCGCCCATAACTTCTATGTGCGGATCCCCAACTATCGGGACCTGACCCCCCAGGACGAACTGGCTCTTTGGGAACGCCGCCTGAATCGGGTCACCGATACCTGTATTCCGGAGGAGGAGGCCATCCGGAGGATAGAGCGTGCTATCCTGGAGGAGTGGATAGAGGCGGACCGGAAGGGGGAGCGGTACTTTCCGCACGAGTTCTTCTACCGCATTCTGCGCAGCGGAAAACTGGAGCCCTACTATCAGATTGACCCGCGCGATAGTTGGGTCTACGCAGCGATGGAGAAGGACCTGCCCATCTTCGTCCCCGGCTGGGAGGACTCCACTACGGGCAATACCTACGCCGCCCACTGCATCCGGGGGACTATCCGCAATGTCCACACCGTCCGCAGCGGGATTGAGTATATGATAGCCCTGGCAGAATGGTACCGTAAGGAGTCGGCACATCGGAAGTTGGGCTTCTTCCAGATCGGCGGGGGGATCGCGGGGGACTTTGCCATCTGCTCGGTCCCGATGATGCGGCAGGACCTGGGCTGGAAGGATGTTCCCCTCTGGGGCTACTTCTGCCAGATCAGCGACGCCACCACCAGTTACGGCTCCTATTCCGGCGCGGTGCCCAACGAGAAAATCACCTGGGAGAAACTGGGGATAGACACCCCGAAGTTTATGATAGAGTCGGACGCGACCATCGTGGTGCCGCTGATTTTCGCGTACGTTCTGGCGGAGGAATAAGGGGAGTCGGTAATGCTTCAGGTCCAAAATCTCACCAAACGCTTCGGTGACCTGGTCGCCGTGGACGACCTCTCCTTTGAAGTGGAGCCGGGGGAGGTCTTCGGCCTGCTGGGGCCCAACGGGGCCGGAAAGACCACCACCATCCGAATGATTCTGGATATTCTCCCTCCCGATTCCGGCCACATCACCGTCCTGGGCGGCCCGCCCGCCGCCGCGCAGCCCCGCATCGGCTACCTGCCCGAAGAACGGGGGCTCTACCGCAATGCCCGCGTGCTGGATATGCTGGTCTACCTGGCCGAACTGAAGGGAGCTCATCGTGCCCGGGCTCGCGAACGTGCAATGGAGTGGCTGGAACGCATGGGGCTGGAGGACCGGGCCAACAGCAGGGTCAAAGATTTAAGCCGCGGTATGCAGCAGCGGCTTCAGGTCATCGCCAGCATCGTCCACGACCCCGACCTGATCTTCCTGGACGAACCCTTCCAGGGACTGGACCCAGTCAACGTGGAGCGGGTCAAGGGAGTCATCGCTGACCTGCGCCGGGAGGGGAAAACCATCGTCCTCAGCAGCCATCAGATGAATCTGGTGGAGGCCCTCTGCGATCGCATTCTGCTGGTCAACCGGGGACGGTCGGTTCTCTATGGCTCGCTGGCCGAGATCAAGCGACAGTTTGCTCCCCACACCATCCGGGTGCGGGTGTCGGAACTCCCGCCGGACCTGCCCGGCGTTGTCGCCGTGGAGCCCCGAGACGGCGCGTACGACCTCTCCCTGGCCGAAGGGACAGGCCCGCGGGACGTCCTGCGGGCTCTGCTGGACCGGGGCGTGGACCTCCAGGCCTTTGAGATCGCCCCAGTGCCTCTGGAGGAGATTTTTATCCGGGTGGTTACCGCAGCGCAGGATTCATCGGGCGCTACCGGAGGAACGCTATGAACTGGCGCAAAGTCTGGACAATCGCCCGCCATGAGTACCTGACCAACGTCCGTCGGACCGGGTTTATCGTGATGACAGCCCTCATCCCGGCCCTGGGGCTGATCGCGCTGCTGCTTATTGCGCTGCTTATGCCCCGTGGCGAGGAGGTGGCGGACTGGCTGGAACGGCAGTTTGATGTGGGACGTAAGCCTATAGGGGTTGTGGACCGCTCCGGATACTTCACTTCCATCCTGCCGGAGTACCGGGAGACCTTCGTCCTCTACGAGAGCCAGGAGACAGCGGAGGCCGCGCTGCGGGCGGAGGAACTCCAGGCTGTCCTGGTCATCGGGGAGGACTACCTGAACTCCGGCGAGGTCGTCGCTCTGACACGGGAGAGTTTCGGAGAGGCAGCCATCGCCGACTCCGCGCGGGTGCGGAGGTTTCTGATTGCCCACCTCCTGGCGGACAAGGTGGATCCGGCCCTGGCCCATCGCGCCGCCGACCCGCTGGAGAACCTTCAGAGCCGCGTCCTCTCCGGTACCGGCCAGGCACGGAGTGGGGGGATGGTCTTCACCTTCCTGATCCCGTACTTCCTGGCCCTCTTCCTGATTATGACGATTTTCGCCTCTTCCGGCTACCTTCTCCAGAGCGTCGCCGAAGAGAAGGAGAACCGCATCGTGGAAATCATCCTCTCCTCGGTTCGCCCGACAGAACTGCTGGCCGGGAAGGTCCTGGGCCTGGGTGCGCTGGGGTTGACGCAGGTGCTCATTTGGCTGGGGAGTGCGTGGGGCTTCACAGGTGGGGCTGCGGCGCTGCTGGCGCTGGTGGGAAGCGTCGGTATCCCCGCGCAGGTTTTCGTCTTGGGTGTGGTCTACTACCTGCTGGGATACCTGCTCTACGCCGTTCTGATGGCCGGTGTGGGCGCGCTGGGGACAACGATGCGGGAGAGCCAACAACTGGCAGGCATCTTCTCCTTCATCGCCGTCATCCCCTATATGCTGGCCAGTTTCGTGATGATCAACCCGAACGTACCAGTCGCACGGGTTTTCAGTTTCTTTCCGCTCACAGCTCCGACAATGATGATGCTGCGCATCCCGCTGGGGGAGGTGCCATGGGTGGACGTGGCCGGGAGCATCGGGGTTCTGCTCCTCTCCATCCCAGCGGCGCTCTGGTTCGGGGCCAAACTCTTCCGGGTGGGGCTTCTGATCTACGGCAAGCGCCCCACGATGCGGGAAATCTGGCACATTCTGAGAGGCTGATCCAGGCCCAGCGGTGGACTTCCGAACTCAGTGACGAAGCCCGGTCGTCAACATCCAGGCTCGCAACGGAACGGGCACTCAGAGCGCCCGGCAAACGGGGAGACGTTTCAGCGTCTGTATCTTTGAGCCCCGGCGTTGATGTCGGGGCTCGCGCCGGCGCTGAGATGGCCATCTGAGATTCACCCCGCGTCTTCTGCGGCGCGCGCAGGGGTTTCTGCGGCGGCGGCCGCAGGCCCCCCCCCCACAAAACCCCCCCCCCGACGAAGGGGCCGGGCGAATAGCCCCGAGGGGAGGGAACCCCCCGGGCGCGCCCCCCCCCCCAAACGGCCCACCAAACAGCCCCCCAAGCCCCCCGGGTACCCGT
>JANXAH010000214.1 GCA_025062415.1 Anaerolineae bacterium
AAGGTCCCTCGGATGTGTCAGGCACATCTGAAAGGCATAACGCGTTGGCTATATGAGGAAGGCTTATGAGTCGCTGCTCCTTCTGTGGCCACCGACTTCAAAACCCCCAGGCCCGTTTCTGCTCATCCTGTGGACGGCCGCTGGCGCCCTCCGCGCCGCCTCCCGAAGTGCCGCCTGGCCCCTCTCCCGGCTTACCCGCCGAGGGCCCCCGTCTGATCATCTCCGTCCCTGGACAGTCTCTCCAGGAAGTCGCTCTAAATCGCCCCGCTTTCACCCTTGGCCGCCATGCCGATAACGACATTATCCTCCCGATGCCCTACGTCTCCGGCCACCACGGGCGCCTGGAGCAGCGAGGCCCCAACTGGTTCTACACCGACCTGGGCTCCACCAATGGAACATTTCATAACGGACGGAAACTTCCTCCCCATCAGGCAGTCTCTCTGCAGGACGGAGACATCCTGCGCATCGGCGACCCCCACGGAAACTCGGTGGGGCTGACCTTCAGGGCCGGAACGGTGAGCATCGTTCCCGGCGTGTCGGCCGGTGTTCCCGCTGCCCCCTCGGCCATCGGTGGAACCGTCCACATCGGAAGTATGTTGCTGGGCACCAAGACCTCCCTCCTTATTGGACGCAACCCCCAGGCCGACGTTCCCCTCCAGGCCCCCACCGTCTCCTGGCACCATGCCCGGCTGGACCGAACTCCCCAGGGCTACGTTCTCACCGACCTGGGGAGCACTAACGGGACCTTTGTCAACGGCCAGCGGCTCGTCGGCTCCTGCCTCCTGCGGCCCGGCGACGTGGTCCAGATCGGCCCTTTCCGGTTGGTCTACGAGGCCACTGGCATCCAGAAGTACGCGGTCACGGGGGGGATGCGGCTGGACGGCATCCGCCTGGTCCGCGAAGTGGGGCGGGGCACCCGGAAGAAACGCATCCTGGAGGACGTCAGTATCTCCATCCTGCCGCGGGAGTTCGTCGCCCTGGTCGGGGCCAGCGGTGCAGGAAAGACCACCCTGATGATGGCCCTCAACGGCTTCGTCCGAGCCGACCAGGGCCAGGTTCTGGTCAACGGCGATGATCTCTATCAGCACTTTGACCTCTACCGTACCCTCATCGGCTATGTCCCCCAGGACGACATCATCCACAAGGACCTGACAGTGGCCGACGCGCTACGCTACGCTGCCCGCCTCCGGCTCCCCCCAGACACGTCGGACCAAGAAATAGAGCAACGGATAGACCAGGTCCTGGAAGAAGTGGGGATGCTGGCTCAAAAAAACCAGGTCATCTCCAGCCTGAGCGGAGGGCAACGCAAGCGGGTCAACATCGCGGTGGAACTGCTGGCTGATCCCCGCCTCTTCTTCTTGGATGAGCCGACCTCCGGGCTGGACCCGGGCCTGGAAAAGAAAATGATGCACACTCTCCGCCACCTGGCCGACGGAGGACGAACGGTGGTCCTGGTCACCCACGCCACCGCGAACATCACTCAGTGTGACCACGTCTGCTTTATGGCCCAGGGGCGGATGGTTTTCTTCGGCCCTCCGCACGAAGCACTGAGGTTTTTCGGCGTCACCAGCGGGGATTTCGCCGATATTTATGCCCAGTTGGACGATCCCAACCCCCAGGTGGCCCGGCAGAAGGCCGCCGAGTGGGAGCAGCGGTTCCGGGCTTCCCTCTATTACCAGCAATACGTCGCCTCCCGAATTCAGGCCGTCCCTCAGGTTCAGCGACGCGCGGCCCGAACCGCTGCTGGCAAGCGTCCCCGCGTCAATCCCTTCCTCCAGTTCCTCATCCTCACCCGCCGGTATCTGAACCTGGTGGTGCGAGACCGGCTCCTGCTGACGGTTCTTCTGGCGGTGATGCCGGTGATCGCGCTGCTCCTTCTGCTTATCGCGGAGCCCCACTGGCTGGTGGGCGACTCCCTGGCGGAGATAGAGCGCCAACTGGCCCAGGTCGCTGTGGGCCAGAGCGTCTCCTACAGCGTGGTCGGCAAGAGCCAGACCTTGCTCTTGATGCTGGCGCTGGCGGCGGTCCTCCTGGGGCTCTTCGGCTCTGCCTACGAGATCGTCAAGGAGCGGCCCATCTATCTGCGGGAACGGATGGTCACCCTCCGGCTTCTGCCCTACCTGGGCTCTAAAGTAGCGGTCCTGGGAATCTTTGCCCTCCTGCAGTGCCTGCTCTTCCTGCTGGTGGTAGCGTTGAAAATCCGGCTGCCAAAAGAGGGAGTCCTTCTGCCGGCCCCGATAGAGATGTACCTGAGCCTGGTGATGGGAGCCTGGGCAGCCATCCTGCTGGGGCTGATGGTCTCCGCCCTCGTGCCCAACACCAACTCCGTCATCTACGTTATCCTCCTGCTCCTCTTCTTCCAGATTATCTTCAGCGGGGCCCTCTTTGAACTGCCCGAAGGGACAAGGGGGCTTTCCGTCCTGACCCTGAGCCGCTGGACGACGGAGGCGCTGGGGACGTCGGCGAACCTGGAGTATCTGAATACGCTCAGCCGAACCCGCTTTCTGCCTGAGCCCTTTGAGGCCTCAGTGGACGTATCCAAACCGGCTGAGGACTGGGAGCCGGTCACCGTAGTCACCCAGACCCAGCAGATGCCCATCACCTGCCCCGGCGGGGTCCACCTCACCGTCCCCATCAGCGTCCCCCAGGTCACTGTAAACGAGATGGTCACCGTCACGGAGACCGTCACCCGGACGGTGGAGCCTGCTCCGGTGGACGTGAACCCCCGATACGAATTCCAGATTGACTACACTCGTTCCCGCGCCCATCTCTTCAAGGACTGGGCGATTCTGGCAGGATATATGGTGGCCTTCGGGATCGGGACGCTGATCGCGCTGAAGCGGAGGGACGTGGGGTAGCGGAGTGTGGAGTAGGGAGTGTGGAGTATGGAGTATGGAGTATGGAGTATGGAGTATGGAGTAGGGAGTAGGGAGTATGGAGTAGGGAGTAGGGGGTAGGGGGTAGGAAAGGAGGAGTGATGCCTCTCAGTCCAGGACAGATGCTCCAGAACCGCTACCGCATTCTCTCCCTGCTGGGGCAGGGGGGGATGGGCGCGGTGTATAAGGCATGGGATGTGCGGCTTCATGTCCCAGTGGCTGTTAAGGAGATGGTTCCCCAGCCAGGGATTGACCCTGAAACGCTGACTGGGCTCCGGCAGCAGTTTTACCAGGAGGCCCAGGTTCTGGCCCGACTTCAGCATCCCGGCCTGGTACGAGTAACAGATTTCTTTGAGGAATTCGGGAATGCCTACTTGGTTATGGACTTCGTGGAAGGACAGAGCTTGGCAGACCTTATCAACCGACATGGTGCTCTCCCGGAGAATCAGGTCCTGGCCTGGGCGGCCCAACTTCTGGACGCAGTGGCCTACTGTCATGCTCAAGGGGTTATTCACCGGGACATAAAACCGGGAAATATCATCATTCGCGCAGATGGACGCCCCGTCCTTGTGGATTTCGGTCTGGTGAAACTCTGGGATCCCCGGGACCCGCGCACCCGGACAGTGATGCGGGGCATGGGAACGCCGGAGTATGCGCCACCGGAACAGTATGGAACCGCAGGCTATACCGATCCTCGCACTGATATTTATAGCCTGGGGGCAACCCTCTATCACGCACTGACTGGACAAGCACCCCCGGCCGTTTCAGAGCGAATAGCAGATCCAGGTCGGTTCTATCCACCCCGGGTGGTGAACTCGCGGATTACCCCTAGAACAGAGCAGGTTATTCTAAAAGCAATGGAAATGAGCCGTGGGATGCGGTGGGCTAGCGCCGCGGAGATGGCTCGGGCTCTGGGGCTTCCTATTTCAGCCTGGCAGCCGATACCGGGGCAGAAGATGCCTGTTCCTGTTCTGGTAAAAGAGCCCACCCCAAAAATGCCTATCGCGACCCCGAGTGGAATGGCAATAGGCGCTCAGGATGTATTGATTCCATCAGCGGTTAGGCTATCGGCTCGTCGGACGCCTGTTTGGGCCTGGATCCTGGGAGGTATAGCCATATTCTTCCTGTTCCTCGGTCTTACCGGTGGGATTCTTGTAATTAGCGGCGGGCAGCGAGAAAAAAGTACTCCGACAACCGTGGCTTGGGGTGGAACAAATGCAGCCTACCCAACATTCACTCATACTATGAGCCCTGTCCCTACTCTCACACAGACTCTGATTCCAACTTCCTGGCCAACGCTGACCCTTACTCCAATACCTACTTGGACACCCCGCCCAACGTTGACGCCCACCTCAACGCCTACCCGGACACCTCGGCCAACGCCTCGTCCCACTGCAACGCCAACACCGATTCCGCCAACAGAACCACCACCACAACAGCCGCCGGAGCAGCCACCTGAACAACCGCCGACACCGCCGCCAGAGCAGCCACCTGAACAACCGCCGACACCGCCGCCGTTTCAGCCATAGTTAAGTAATTGATGACTCCACTGTAAAAACTCACCGCGGAGACACCGAAGGCGCAAGCTCAACATTATTAGTTTTATATGCTCTGGGCAGTAAAACGGGCTTTTTGCATTAGACTCAATTATACTTGATACAAAGAGGTGACACTATGAAAAACAGAACCATTAAGTGGGCTTACGTTATAATCCCATTGCTTGTCAGTCTTGTTGCTTTCAATCCGATCCGGGCTCAAAAGTTCCAGGAAGGAAGTCCTGTTGCCCCCGCTGGTGTCACCGGTCCTTCCGCTATCCTTTACCAGGGTTACGTCACGGTAGGCGGTACCGCCTATAACGGTACGGGTTATTTTAAGTTTGCCATTGTCAACGCGGCCGGAGATGTTACCTACTGGTCTAACGATGGCACTTCCTCCGGTGGCGCCCAACCGACCTCATACGTGGCCCTGAGCGTAAACCAGGGCTACTTTACTGTCCTGCTGGGCGATACGTCCTTATCCGGAATGACTCACCCCCTGAGCCCCGCTGTATTCGCTGGATCGGGACGATACCTACGCGTCTGGTTCGCTACTTCTTTCACTGGCCCTTTCACTCAGTTGAGCCTCGTCCCGATTGCCGCTGCCCCTTATGCGCTGAATGCAGAGACACTGGACGGGGTAGATAGTGATGCCTTCGCCCGATCAGATCACAACCATTGGGGAGCCAGTTGGAGTGGAACTGGTGTTGGGCTTTCGCTCAGCAGTACGGACGGATCAGCCATTTACGCTGCCAGCAGTGATGCTGGTGGTGTAGAAGCCTTCAGTAACAGCAGTCGGGCAGCCGCCGTTTATGGAGTGAACACTAACTCCGGCTCGGGTGGATATTTCATCAGCAACCTTGGTTATGGTATCTATGGAACTAGCTCGAATTTGGATGGTGTGCGGGGTGTCAGTACGGGAAGCATAATAGCAGACAATGGTGTGTATGGGGAAACCAACAGTATTTATATGTGGGAAGCTGGCGTCTATGGTTTCAGCAGTGATGCGGCTGCAGGGGTTATAGGGCACAGTGTCAGCGGCTTTGGCGTTTACGGCCAGACCAACTCGCCCGATAGTTATGGCGGGCATTTTGTGAACGCTGCTGGTCCAGGCACAAATGGTGTAGGCGTAAGGGGACTTTCGGCAAGTGGGAACGATGGGGACATACATCCTGGCGGAGCATTCTACCGTGCCGGGGGCGAGTTTGCTGGCCCTAATGGCGTTATCGGGGCAGCTTCTTCTGACTTCAACGATGGTCGGGGTGTTATAGGAATCGCCCAAAGCAAATTCGGAATAGGAGTATATGCTATTGCCACGGCAACAGATCTGGATGCTATGAACTATGGAGTTTACGGTGAGGCTCGGGGGGCTTATACTATGACAGTAGGTGTGATGGGCTATACAGGGTCTGGGCAAGACTGGCTCACCGCTGGGATATATGGCAGATCTGATTCTAACAGCGGAGCAGGAGTATTGGCTCATAATTACTGGTCTGGAGCTGGTCTACGTGCCCATAGTTGGAGTGGGAACCTTATTGAGGGATGGTCAGGTGATCCTCCAGGAGGAGAACGTCGGTTTTATGTAGATAATTCCGGAAACCTTTATACTTCTGGAAGCAAATCTGGTTACGTCGTAGACATTGTGCGCAATGCAGACCAGGTAGCGCTGGAACGGGGTGATGTGGTTGTTGTTGTAGGGGTCTCTGAGCCGATCTTCGGCGAAATTCCGACTATGGAGGTGCGCCGGGCCACGGATGCCTTCTCTACGGCCGTTGTGGGAGTGGTAGACCAAGTGTTTGTCCGTAATAGCGAACCTGAGGTGATGGCACCAGATTGTTTGGAGCGATTGGAAAGACTTAAGCGGAATGAGACTTCCACTCCAATCTCTCCGAGTCAGGAACACTCATCTCAAGTATTACCGCCAGTATCTACCTCGTTGCCGAGCCCTAACATTTGCAGGGTTCGGGAGGGACTCGTTGCCGCAAGGAGTATTCAGCCAGGGCAGTACCTGAGCATCGTCACCCTGGGAGCATACAAAGCGATCAAGGTTGATGCTTCTTATGGTGCTATTCAGCCCGGTGATCTGCTGGTGGCCTCCCCGAACCCCGGCTATGCAATGAAAGCGACGAACCCTCAACCAGGCACAATCATTGGTAAAGCCCTGGCCCCCTGGGTTTCGGGTACGGGTACAATCCCGGTATTCGTTACCCTTCATTAGGAGCAGACATATGAGCCGCAGGGGAAAATTGGTCAGGCCGGGACTATTGCTTGTGCTGCTATGTCTGACTGGTGGTATCGTTCTGGCCCAGAGCACACCGGCTATCGTCCGCTGGCATATCGGAGGGGGAGGAGGAACTGCTATCGGCGGTACGGCTTCCATTAGTGGCGCACTGGGCCAGGCTGTGGCTGGGCTCAGTAGCGGCGGAAACATTACTCTTCAAGCCGGTTTCTGGACAGGTAGGCGCCAGGCGAAAATATACTTGCCACTGGTACTGCGGGATTACATCTCGTACTTTGAAGGCCCCTGCGAACAGGAAGACAACGACCGGTCCAGCCAGGCCAACGGCCCTCTTTATTCCGGCCGCTATTACTGTGGCTACCCAAACGATTGGTACGACTGGTTCTATGTGTATCTGCGCACTACAGGTAGAATCACAGTAAGCGTAACCAACTACACTGGTGCGGGAGGACAACTGTTGCTTTTCTCCCAACTGGGTGAATTACTGAAACGGGATTATCAAGGAGCCAACGATTACGATCTCTATCTTGAGCATACGGTTTCAACCGGTGGTATATACTATATTACTGTTTATACTGAACGGAATTTTAACACCACGCCCTATACCTTGCGGGTTACCTATCCATAATAGTGGAGAGATCGCCTGTGCTCAATCTGGGTACCGTCCTCCAGAACCGCTACCGCATTCTCTCCCTGCTGGGGCAGGGGGGGATGGGCGCGGTGTATCGGGCCTGGGATAATCGGCTCCAGGTCTACGTCGCTGTGAAGGAGATGATGCCCCAGCCGGGGATTGACCTCCAGGTGCTGGCCCGGCTGCGCGCTCAGTTTCAGCAGGAGGCCACCGTCCTGGCCCACCTCTCCCACCCCAACCTGGTTCGGGTGATAGACTTTTTTGAAGAGGGGGGCAACGCTTATCTGGTGATGGAGTTCGTAGAAGGGCAGAGCCTGGCCGACCTGATCTCCCGCCAGGGCCCGCTCCCGGAGCCCCAGGTTTTGGCTTGGGCCGCGCAGTTGCTGGACGCTCTGGCCTACTGTCACCGCCAGGGAGTCATCCATCGGGATATCAAGCCCCAGAATGTGATTATCCGTCCGGACGGGCGGGCGGTGCTGGTGGACTTCGGCCTGGTGAAACTCTGGGACCCCCAGGACCCGCGCACGCAGACGGTGATCCGGTCTATGGGGACACCGGGGTATGCGCCGCCGGAGCAGTACGGGGTCTCGGGCCATACCGACCCCCGCAGCGACCTCTACAGCCTGGGTGCCACGCTGTACCACGCGCTCACTGGAACGGCCCCGCCATCGGCCACCGACCGCATTGTGAATCCGGCCTCTCTGGCGCCGCCCCGCTCCCTGGCACCGGGAGTCAGCCCGAATACGGAGGCCGCGGTTCTGCGGGCTATGGCCCTCCAGCCGGACGCCCGCTTCGGGAGCGCCGCCGAGATGTGCGCAGCGCTGCTGGGCCGCGCGCCCTCCCCCGCGCCGTCCCCCGTCCAACCCCTCCCCCAGGCCGCGGCAGAAAGGGTTCCTCCTCCCGCGCCGGCCACCCGTTCCATCTCCTGGCTCTGGCTCAGCGTCGGAATTGGAGCACTGGTGCTCGTCGGCCTCTGCTGTCTGGCCCTGGTTCTGAGCAACGTGCTCAACCTGAGAGCCCTGCCCTCTGCGGCCAGCCTGACCCCCGTTGCCCCTGCCACCTCCACTCCCCCTCCTTCGCCGACCCCGACCCCTCCGCCGACCGCCTCGCCCGTTCCCACCCGGCCCCCCACCCCCTCTCCGCCTCCCAGTCCCACCCCCACCGCTACTCCCGCCTGTCCGGCCGTCGGCGGGCCTTTCGCCGCCCTCTGGCGCCAGCACCAGAACCGGTTGGGCTGTGCCGTCAACCCCGCCCATACCTCCTGGATGGCCTGGCAACGCTTTGAGCGGGGGCAGATGTTTTGGCGGGAGGATAACGACCGCATCGCTGTCCTCTACAGCACCGGCTCCTGGACCCTCTACCGGGACATCTGGGTGGAGGGAGAACCGGAGTATTCCTGTCTGGATGTTGCTCCTGGCCAGTGTCCGCCCACGCCTAAACGCGGCTTTGGCAAAATCTGGTGCACCTACGCCGTCGTCCGGCAGGGACTGGGTTGGGCGCTGGAGTGTGAACGGGGCTTCCACGGCACCGTTCAGGATTTTGACCGGGGTACCATTCTGCAGACGGATACCCAAGAGACGTATCTGATGTTCAACGATGGTTCCTGGCTTCGTCCGTAGGGCCCGATACTGCCACCTCTGTGGCCGTCGGCTGGGAAGCCGGGCCTGGGTCCACGCGCCCGACGAGGATTCGCTGGCCCAGGCGCTGATCCTCTGCCGGAATTGCCACCAGCGCGCCCCCCGCTGCGACGTCTGCGGGATGCCGATGGGGGCCAACGCCGTTCTTCTGCCCGACGGCCGACGCATCTGCCCAGCCTGCGCCCGGACCGCCGTCACCGACCCCCGGGCCGCGCAGGACCTCTTCGCCCGCACCGCCGCCTTTGTCTCCGGGCAACTGGGGCTCTCCCTGCGAGTAGGTACTGATTTCACCCTGGTGGACGCGCAGCATCTGCGGCGGCTGGTGGCCGAGTCCCCCACCCGTCCTGTGGAGGACCCCGACCGGGTGGTGGGGCTCTTCCTGCGCAAAGGGCGCCGGCGATTGATGGCCATCCTCTCCGGCCTACCCCAGGCCCTCTTCATCCAGACCGTGGCCCACGAATGGGCCCACGCCTGGCACGGCGAGAACTGCCCGCTCCTGGAGGACCCGATGATGCGGGAGGGCTTCGCGGAGTGGGTGGCCTACCGAACCCTCCTCGCCCTGGGAGCCGCCCGCCAGGCCGCCCGCATGCTGAACCGGGACGGCCTCTACGGAGAGGGCCTGCGGCGCGTCCTGCGCCTGGAGGAGCAGTACGGGATCCGCGGCGTCCTGCACCTCTGTATGCGGGGCGCTTTGGGCGAAGGGGCAGGTAAGCAAGTGGGCAAGTGAGCAAGGGGCAAAAGGAAGGAGGGCAATGAGGGAATCTCTGAGCCTCGCCTGGTCTCTGAACGTGCCCGCGATTCCGGTGACCACCCAACCCCGTCTGGTCTACCTGCTCCTGGAGGTCAAAGGGGTCGGCGGTCCCGCTGCCCTTCCCGTCAACCTGGCCATCGTCGTGGACGTCAGCGACTCCATGCACATCCGCTTGGTCACTGAGGAACAGTTCCGAGTCCTGGCGAAACTGGGTATCCTGCAGGAAGTGCTGGTGGACGGCGTTCCAGCCTGGCAGTCGGCCGGGATTCCGGAAGAACTGCTGGCGATACTCCCGCGCAAGATAGACCGGGTACAGGACGCACTGCGGGCCGCAGTGGAGCAACTGCGCCCCGGCGATCGCTTCGCGCTGGTCGCCTTCGCCGGAGACGCCGTCACCCTCATCCCCAACTCGCCGGGGAGCGAGAAGCGGCGCCTTCTGAGCGCACTGGAAGGACTGGACCAGTTGCAACTGGGGGATGAGACCCGCATTGGCCGGGGGATGCGACGGGGGCTGGAGGAACTGCGCCGGGGGACATCCCCTGGCATGGCTTCCCGGATGCTGGTCCTGACCGACGGCTTCACGCTGGACGAGGAGGAGTGCCGCGCCCTCGCTGCGCAGGCTGTCCAGCAGCGTATCCCCATCAGTACGATGGGACTGGGCGGCGAATTTAACGAGGAACTGATGATCCCCATCGCTGACCAGACCGGCGGGGAGGCCTACCTGCTGGAGAGGGCGGAGGATATTCCCAGAGCCTTCGCACAGGAACTGCAGCGGGCTCAGGCGGTCCAGTATCGCAACGCGGAGGTGAAACTGCGCCCGACAGCTGGGGTAGAGATACGGGCCGCCTTTCGGGTCCGTCCGTCCATCGCGCCGCTGGAAACGATCAACGAAGGAGGCAGTTACAGTTTTCCCCTGGGGGACCTGCTGGCAGGGGAGGAATCGGCGCTGCTGGTGGAACTGATTGTCCCGCCCCGCGCGGCCGGGGTATACCGGCTGGCACAGGCCCTGCTGGCCTGTGACGACCCGGCGGGGGGAATGGCCGGCCTGAAGGCCCGCGCCGACATTGTGGCCGAGTACACCGCCGACGTGGCCCGCGCCGCCCAGGAGGTGCCCCAGGTGATGCACGTGGTGGAGGCAGTCAGCGCGTATCGGCTCCAGGCCCGGGCCCAGGCGGACCTCCAGGCCGGAGATGTGGCCGGCGCCACCCGCAAACTCCGGGCCGCCGCGACTCGTCTCCTGGAGATGGGGGAGGCGGAACTGGCCGCCGAGATGGAGCGGCAGGCTGCCGACCTGGAGCGTTCCGGCCGCGCCGACCCGGGCCGAACCAAGAAACTTCGCTACGAGACCCGAAAACTGACGCAGAAATTGGGGGAATAGCGCAAGTCCGAAAACGAGCAGGAACAGGACAGGCGCAATGGAATGCCCGTACTGTCATCACCAGAACCGGGATACAGCCCGCTTCTGTGCTGGCTGTGGGAATCCCCTGACACCGGTCGCCGTTCAGATGTACGTTGCGCTCCAGCCCGGGCAGGTCCTGCACGGCCAGTACCGCGTCGTCCGCGCCATCGGGAAGGGTGGGATGGGCGCCGTCTACCTGGTGGAGGACCTGGGAGCCTTTGGGCGGTACCGGGTGGTCAAAGAGATGCTCCAGTACTACGACCTGACCCGTCCGGAGGAGGTCCAGGCAGCCCATCGGCGCTTTGAGGCCGAGGGCCGTACCCTGGCCCAACTCCGCCACCCCGGCATCCCCGACATCATCGCCTACTTTTCCGAGGGCGGCCGGAACTACATCGTGATGGAGTACGTGGAAGGGCCCAACCTGGCCGAGGGCCTGACCCGGGTGGACGCGCAGGGGAACCTGGTGCGGGGGCGACCTTACCCGGTGGAGGAAGTCCTGCGCTGGGGGATTCAACTCTGCGATGTCCTCATCTACCTTTCGGAGCAGAACCCCCCGGTGGTTCATCACGACATCAAGCCCGCAAACATCATCATTGACCGAGCTACCGGGGACGCCCGCCTGGTGGATTTCGGAACGGCCAAAGCCCGACTGGTGGTTCAGCCCGGCGGTCGGGTGGGCGTTCGGCAGTCCAGCATCTACGGCACCGAGGGATACGCGGCGCCGGAGATGTATCAGGGGGAATCGTCCCCCCGCTCCGATATCTACTCCCTGGGGGCCACCCTCTATCACTTGCTGACCGACGATGACCCCCGGGACCACCCTTTTGCCTTCCCCAAACTGGATACGCTGCACCCCTCCCTCCGGGCTGTCCTGCGGGGCACGCTCCAGGAAGACCCTCAGGCCCGCCCCGACGCGCGGGGCCTGAAGGAAGCACTGAAGGGCGTCCAGGAAGCGCTGGCGGGCAGGGCCCAGGCCCCTTTCTTCTTTCCCGATGGGAAGATGGCCCGGACCCCGGCCGAACTGGCCCGCCTGTGTGACGAACGTTGGGCGGTGGCGAAAGACCTGCTCTACAAGGGCGACCTGGAGGACTGGCTGCGCCGCTCCCTTTTCCGAACCGATCTGGCCGACCAGGCGGCGGCTATCGTCCGGCGGATTTCCGACCAGGACGAGGGGCTGGAACAATTCCTGCACGTTCTGAACCCCAAACTCCCTTACCCATCCCTCAAGGTCCACCCCCGGGCGCTCCGGTTCGGGCGGATTCCGCCGGGGGGTCAGGCGCAGCGCACCCTTCACATCCGCAATCGGGCCCGGCGCGGCGTCCTTAAAGGCACCATCGTCGCCGACCCGCCGGTTCCCTGGCTGAGCCTCCCCTCCCAGTTCCGGGGGGAAGGAACAGTCACGGTGACGGTGGAGACCGGGAACATCCCCAAAGGGACGCCGCTGGTCACCCACCTTCGTCTGAAGACCATCTATCAGCCGCAGGAAGTGACCATCCCGGTGCGGGGGCAGGTGGCCTTTCCCTGGCCGCGGGTTCTGGCTCGGATGGCGCAGGCGATAGGGGTGGGCGCGCTGGTGGGCACAGGGCTGGCCTTTCTGGGAACCGCACCCCCCGGAAGTCTGTCATCGGCCTTAGGCATCGCCCTTCTGGCTCTGCTGCTGGTCTTCCGCCGCAGGCCCTCGGGCCGATCGTGGGTTCGGAGAGCGGCCCGTGCCCTCTTCGCCACCCTGTTCTACGCCGGGCTATTATTGAGCGCCAACTGCCTGGGATACAGCGCATGGACGTGGGTGCGGCAGGCGGACCCCCTGGCTGCGCGCACCTTGCCCATCGGCATAGGCGCGCTGGTCGGATTGGCCCTGGGTATCCCCCGCGCTCTGGAGCGACCGGGCCGCCCGCAGGCCTTTTCCAGACTCCTGGCGGCGTTGATCCTTTTGATCTCCTCCCTCTACCTGGGCCTGCAGGCCTACCCGGGGCTCCGGGCAAGCCCGACGGGTCCTCTCAGTTCTGCCCCCTCACCGACCTCCACGTCCCTGCCCCCGACCCGTCCTCCCACTCCTACGGCCACGCCGCTGGGCGAGTTCGCAGTGGGGATGGAGGTGGAGGTCGCCACCAGCGGCGCCCGTCTAAACATCCGGGAATCGCCGGGCACTGGAGCGCCCATCGTGGCGAAGGTGGAACCGGGGACCCGTTTGAGGATCGTGGATGGCCCACGCCGGGCCGACGGCTACACCTGGTGGCAGGTTCGCCTCCCCGATGGCACCCTCGGATGGGCGGTGGAAAAGTGGTTGAAGCCCGCACGGTGAAGGACGGATGACTCTCTGCCCTCGGTGTGGAACGGCGAATCGTATAGGAGCCCGCTTCTGCCGGGTCTGCCGAACCGAACTCCCGGCGACGGTCTGCCCCCATTGCGGGGAACCCCTGCGGTCGGGAGCCCGCTTCTGCCGCCGGTGTGGTCAGCCCGTCCCGGAGGCTTCCCGGGCCGCTGCGCCGGAGGCCTGTCCCCGCTGCGGGAGAACCGTACGCGCCGGCGCCCGTTTCTGCCCCGGATGTGGCGCTTCTCTCTCCGAAGCAGTCGCCGTCTCCTGTCCTCACTGCCGCACCCCCCTCCGCCCGGGAGCCCGGTTCTGCGCCCGATGCGGCACGCCGGTGGCGGCGCCCGCTGTGCCTCCCTCCCGGATTTGCCCCCGCTGCGGCGCCCCTGCCCGCCCCAGCGCCCGCTTCTGCGGCCGCTGCAGCCAGCCGTTGGCCGTACCGTCTCCCGTCTCTCCACCTCCTTCGCCGTCGGCTGCTCCCATCCTTCCCGGCACCGATGGGCTCCTCCCCCTCACCACCCTGGCTGGGCGGTACGTCATTCTGGAAAAAGTTGGCGAAGGGGGGATGGCCATTGTCTATAAAGCCCAGGACAAAAAGGGCAACCAGATTGTCGCTATCAAGGAAATGTCCGAATCGGCCATCCGGCAGAAGAACCCAGATGAGTGGGAGAGGGTTCTGGAAGCCTTTGAACGGGAGGCCCGATTCCTGGCGACCCTCTCCCACCCCAACCTCGTTCGGGTCAGCGACGCTTTCCGGGAAGGGGAACGGCGCTATATGGTGATGGAGTTTGTTGCCGGTCGGACCTTAGAGGCGATGCTGGAGGAGCAACTGGAGCCTTTCCCCGAAGACCGGGTCCTGGTCTGGGCCGCCCAACTCTGCGACGTTCTGGCCTACCTCCACAGCCAGACCCCCAAGATCATCTATCGGGACCTGAAGCCAGGAAACGTGATGGTGCTGGAGGAGACCGACCAGGTCAAACTGCTGGACATGGGCATCGCCCGGACGTACAAGCCGGGGAAACAGCAGGACACGATCCACCTGGGGACTCCCGGATATGCCCCTCCCGAACAGTACGGCAAGGGACAGACCGACGAGCGATCGGATGTATATGCGCTGGGTGCCCTGCTCCATCACCTGCTCAGCCTGCGGGATCCCGCTCAGAAGCCCTTTGACTTTCCCCCGCTGCAGACGCTGAATCCGAAGGTTAGCCAGCGGGTGGCGGATGCCGTGGCACGGGCGGTGGAGAAAGAGCGCAGCAAGCGCTTCCCCTCCGTCCAGGAGATGAAAGCGGCCCTGCTGGGCGAAGAGGAAACAGTTCTGAAGCCTGCGAAACCCCGTGCAAAAAAGAAGCCCGCGCCGCCAGCGAAAAAACCTCCACCGCTGAAAATACTGCCCCCCGAACTGGACTGGAATGTAGTGGTCCGGGGAACTCCCGCCCCGCCTATGTCGCTGACGGTCCTCCATCCGGCGGGCGCGAAGGTCACCGCCACGAGCCCCGTCCCCTGGCTGGAGGCCGAGGTGGTCCCCGTGGACGACGAGACCACTGAAGTGACCGTCCGGCTGAATACCTCCCTCCTCCCGCTGGGCCAGCGGTCCTCCTCAAACGAGGGCTGTCTCCAGTCCTGGATCAGCTGGCATATTGCCCTCCTCGTCCCTGAATCCCGGCATCTCACCGAGTCCCTTACCATAGAACTGGACGATGGCCGGAGCGAGAAAGTACCGGTGACTCTGACAGTCGCCCCTTCCCGCAGCCGGGTGCAGCTCGGATGGTTCGCCGTCGCCGTCTTGCTGTTGATTGAGATATCTCTTGCCCTTTTCTGTGTCGCCGTTCTCCTGAGCGGTTCCTGCGGCTCACGCCCGGCCCCAACCGCCCTGCCGGGTTTTTGAAGGAAGAAAGTCCGAAGCCTGGACTCCCGACTCTACGTTCTGGACTGTCGTTCAAAGGAGTGCCATGTATCGGATTCAGGTCTCTCCGGCTCAGTTGTACGCCGCTGCGGCCCGTTTCCGCGAGGCCGCCCATCGGGTCCGCCAGACGGCGCGCCGGATGCGCAATGCCCTGGAGGGAACAACCTGGCGCGGCGTCTCCCGTACCCGCTTCGGCGACCGGCTGCGGGAATGGGAATGGGAGGCGGAACGAACCGCCAGCGCACTGGAGTCGGTGGCTGAAAGTCTCGTCACCGCCGCCCGCGCCTTTGAGGAGGCCGACCGTCGCTCCAGGAGGTGACCGATGAGTCGGATCGTGATCCGGACTGAGGAAGTCTACCGCTTGTCCCAGCAAATGCGGGATGTCGCTCGGGAACTGGAGGCCCTGATCCGCTCTCTGGATGGAGCCCTCCCCGCCACAGGCTGGTCCGGCCACCATCGGGACCGGGCTGAGGGAGAATGGAGAAGCGCCCAAAACAGCTTAGCGGGCCTCTCCCACCGGAGCAACTCGCTGGCGGGGCTCCTGGAGCGCGCAGCGGCCGCCTTTGAGGAGGCCGATGCCAATGCTGTCCGGGCTATGGCCGCCGCCCGGGGAGCCCTGGCCGCGATCCCCCCGGGCCTTCTGACTCCTCGCAGAGCGGGCCCCCTCGGCGCCGCTGGAGGCGGTGCAGGCGATTTCGGCCTGGGGAAGGGCACTGCCCACGGCTTCAACGCCGCCAACGCCTCCTCCGCAGACCCGATAGACCTCCGCACCGGTCACTACATCTACACCCACGCCGACCTCTCCCTCCCTCCCGGCGAACCCTTCCTCCTCCAGCGGGTCTACTCCTCCCGTCCTCCCGGCGGCTGGGGTTTCTCCTGGCAGTACCGGCTGGACTTTGGCCATCCCGAAGAAGTGGTCCTACTGATCGGCGAAGGCGTCATCGGCCGGGCTACCTTCCGGCGGGAGGGGGAGCGCTTCGTCTCCACCGTCCCCGGTTTCTCCCTCCGCCAGGAGGACGAGGGATTCCTCCTCCGCGACCCGGAAGGAACAGAGATCCGCTTTAACTCCCAGGGCCTCCCCCTCCTCTGGCGCGATAGCATAGGTCGGTCCGTCCGCTTTGAGTACCCTGCTCCGCACACCCTCCGGCTGACCGCGCCCTGGGGCACCCCCTGGGCCACCCTTCGTCTGGACGAGCAGGGCCGCGTCCTGGCCGTGGAGGACGACCAGGGCCACTCCCTCCACTACCGCTACGACGAAGCCGGGCGCCTGGTGGCCTTCACCGACCGGGAAGGCCACACGACCCGCTATGAATACGACGCGCACGGCTTCCTGACCCGCATCGTCGGGCCCGATGGCACCCTCCTGCTGGAGAACGAGTACGACGCCGAAGGCCGGGTGCTCGCTCAGAAGGACGCGATGGAGAACGTGACCCGGCTGGAATACACCCTTGCCCCCGACTGGCCCTGTCCCATAAAGGGCGTGACCGTCACCTATCCCGACGGCCTTCAGGCCCGCTACACCCTCTCCCAGGGCGAGGTGGTCCACTGCGAGATCGCAGGGGCGGAGGTCCGCTTCGCCTACGATGAACGGGGTTTCCCCGTGGAGATTCAGGACCCCGAGGGCGGGATATGGCGCATCGGGTGGGACGAAGACGGCCGTCTGACGGCGTTTACCTCCCCCCTCGGCCAGACCTTTCTCTGGGAGTACGACGCAGCCGGCCGCCTGATGCGGCAGACCTTCCCCGACGGCACTCGGGCGGAAATCGTCTACGACCGGCAGGGCCGGCCGGTGACTCTGGTGGGCCCTGGCGGGGAGAAAATTCGTCTGGAGTACGACGAGCGGGGCCTTCCGAAGGCCCTGGTGGACCCCCTGGGCCAGCGCCTGGAACTGGAGTACGACGAGCGGGGGCGGGAGACCGCCGTCACCTTCCCCGACGGTCAGAAAACCACCTGGTCGTATGACGATAAGGAGAACCAGGTCACCCTGCGGGACCCCCTGGGGCGAGCCGTTCTGTACCGCTACGACCGGGAGGGCCGCCTGGTGGGGCTTCAGCGGGGACCCGAGCGGTTGCGGCTGACCTACACCCCCTACGGCGAACCGACGCGCCTGGAGGACGAGGCAGGACGGTCCATCGGGATAGAATACGACCCCAACGGCCAGCCTCTGCGCCTGCGTTTCCCCAACGGATACACCCTGTCGCAGACCTACGACGTCCGAGGCCGTCCGGTAGAACTCCGGGATGGCCGGGGCCGGGTCCTTTTCCGCCAGGCCTACGACGCCTGGGGCCGGCTCACCGCCCTGACGGACCCCCTGGGCCGTTCCTGGACCTACACCTACGACGGCGTCGGAAACCTCCGGGCCCTCACCGATCGGAAGGGGAACACCCTGCGCTTTGAGTACGACCAGGCCTACCGGCTCGTCCGGGCCTGGGACGCCGAGGGCCGCCTGGTTCTGCAGGTGGAGTACGACGAGATGGACCGCCCCCGGCGGTTCATAGACGCCGAGGGCCACCGGATGGAGTTCTCCTTCAGCCCCGACGACTCCCTGACGGCTGTCTCCATAGACGGAAAGGCCGCGCGGGCAGAACTGGACGCGGCCGGGCGGGTGGTTCGTCTGGTGGACGAGAACGGGCGGGCCCGCACCTACGAGTACGACGCCCTGGGCAACCTGGTCCGGGAGACCTACCCCCTCGGCCAGACCTACGCCTACGCCTACGACCCCGTCGGTCGTCTGCAGGAGCGGACGATGCCCGACGGAACCCGCATCCACTTCCAGTACGACGACCTGGACCGCCTGACCCAGGTCCGGTACGCCCGGGACGGCCGGGAGCAGGTCGCCGTCCTGGACTACGGCCCCGATGGTCGGAGTCTGACCCTGCGGGACGAGAGGGGAGCCGTCGTCTACTCCCTGCGGCCCGAAAACATCCTGGAGCGGCAGGACCCCCTGGGACGGACCGTCCGCTACGAGTTCTCCGAGGCAGGGGAAATCCGCCGCGTGGTCTATCCCGATGGCCGGTCGGTGGAATACGAGCACGACCCCAACGGCAACCTGGTCCGCATCCGGGACTTCGCCGGACGGGAGACCCGGCTGGAGTACGACGAGAACGACCAGCCGGTGGCAGTTCACCACCCCAACGGCTGGGTCACCCGCTGGGAGTACGACCCGATGGGCCGGGTGGTCGCCATCCGCCATCTGGACCCCTCCGGCGCGGTGATGCTGGAACAGCGGATGGTCCGGGATGGCACGGGTCGGGTGGTGGAGACGACGGTGGACGGGCCCATCGCGGCCCGCGTCCCTCAGGGGCCGGACATCTTGGCCCGTCGGCGGTTCACCTTCAACGAGTTGGACCAGATCGTCGCCAGCGACGAGGGCCCCTTCCGCTACGACCCCAACGGCAACCTGACCTCCTACCCGGACGACGGGCTCTCCGTCTCCCTGACCTACGACCTGGCCGACCGGCTGGCAGAGGCGCGGGTCGGTTCTGAGCACTTCGTCTACCACTACGACGCCGAGGGGAACCGCCTGGGGGTCACCCACAACGGCCAGACCCGGTACTACGTACTGGATACTGTCCTGGATCTACCCCGCCCGCTGATGGAACTGGACGAGGCCGGGAATCCCCTGCGCTACTACATCTGGGGCGACGGGCTGCAGTATGCAGTGGACCCCGAGGGCCATCTGGAAATCTACCTCTTCAATCACCGGGGCGATACCCTGGCGGTGGTGGACGAAGGGGGGAACGTGGTGGCCGCCTACGCCTATGCCCCCTACGGACAGGTCCTGGGGCGATACGGGGAGCGGGACGTCCCCTTCCGCTTCCTGGGCCGTCACGGGGTGATCGCCGACCACGACCGCCTCTACTTCATCCGGGCCCGCTACTACGCCCCCACCCTGGGCCGCTTCCTCCAACCAGACCGCCTCCCCGTCCGGATTCCTCTCCCCGGCTTCCTGAACCGCTACGCCTATGCGCTGGACGACCCATGGAACCTCGTGGACATAGACGGGCTGATTCCCCTTATCCTCGCCGGGGCCCTGATAGGAGGAGCGATCGGGGGAGGAGTAGAGATTTTCAAGCAGGTGGTCATTGAGAAGAAGCCCCTACGCGAAATAGAGTGGCGCAGCGTGGCTGCGGCGGCCATCGGCGGGGCAGTGGGCGGACTCATCTCTGCCACTGGGATTGGGGCCATCCCCGTTCTTGGCAGCGCAATCGGCGGCGCAGCCGCTGGCGGTGTACAGCAGATTCTGGATAACGTCTTTCACAACAGGCCCTGGCATCAGGGAGTGGTGCAGGCCGTAGGCGAAGGGGCGATTTGGGGAATCGCAGCGTGGGGGCTTTCTACTGCGATACGGGTTGGTGTGGCCGGAGTCCAGGCCGCCCGCCACGGTCAGTCGGCGACACAAGCGATAGGGAAAGCGTGGAGCCGCTCGCTCACGGATCCCTGGAGGCAGACCCTGAAAGACCCTCGTGCCATAGGTCGCCTGTCCAAGCCAATGGCTAAGGTTACCCGGGAAATGTGGAGAGCCCTGAAGCGGGACGCTGTAGCCAGTGTTACCACTGATCTCACCAGAGTATCCTTCTTTGAACCCCGAAAGGCGATGTGAGATGTTCAGGGACTTCGTGGAACGCGCACTTTTCTGGGATACAGTCCGGGTTCTGATTTTTCCTCTGGCCGCCGCTCTCATTTACTTCGGGGCCGGGCTCTACCGGGAATCGGACCTCCGGATTCGGGGGCTGGTCGTTCTGGGCATCTTCTTTGGAGCCCTGACGGCGCTGCAGGTCTATAACCAATTTCCCTTCATCCACGACTACGTGCACTATCTGCGGCGGGGGGACGCCTGGGTGATGGAGGCCCAGTGCCGGGTTGTGGACACCTCTTCGGGCACTGCCACAGGCCTCGGGATGGCGATGGTTCGTCTCTACTGCGCCGATGGCCAGGAGTTCATCACCAAATACCGGCGGGACTATCAACGGCTGGCCTGGCGGTGGGCCCGGGCAGGCCAGGTCCTGCGCATCCGCTACCTTCCCCGCTCCCGCCTGGTTCTGGAGGCCATACCAATCCAGTAGAACAACCGTGCGCTTTGGTCTATCCTGTGCCCTATCGCCTGTGACGCAGGACTTTGAGAACGCTGGGTTGATGGCCTGCGCCGCGCATCTTTCATCGTGCGTCTGTGAACTATGATGTACGACCTGCGGCTATGCTGAAACCTGGAACTCTCTTGCAGAACCGATACCGTATTGTTGCCCTTCTGGGTCGGGGAGGGATGGGCGCGGTCTACCAGGCTCAGGACCTGCGGCTCAACGTCCCTGTCGCCGTCAAAGAGATGACCCCTCAGCCCGGAATAGACCCTCAGACCCTGGCCGCACTGCGGCAGCAGTTCTACCAGGAGGCCCAGGTCCTGGCC
>JANXAH010000229.1 GCA_025062415.1 Anaerolineae bacterium
CTTCAGCATTTTTCAGATATGTTCTCTCAGGGGACGTCCAGAGGATGGCTGGAAACGCCCACAGGAAAATACCCAAAAATCACCTCCGGTGGGCCGAAAAGAACATTTTAGGGCCGCGGAGCCGGCTGGATGCCTATGCATTAGGGCCACGGACCAAAAGGCCAAAGTTGAGGGGAGGGGGCCAGGTGAGATGAGGACCTCCGACACCGGACAAATGTGGGACACACCCCGAGGTATGGGTAAAGTCAAGAGAGATAGGGCCTCTTGCGCGCTCCCCTCCTCGGTGCTATACTCTCGTGGGAGAAAACAGGGGGAGAACAATGAATCCAGAGCAGGCCCGCCGGGTCAAACTGAGCAAATTTCTGGCGTTAATCCTTCGCCATCAGCCGGAGCGATTCGGCCTGCACTTGGACGAGGAAGGATGGGCCTCCCTTCCGGAGGTGCTGGAGATCCTCCAGGGGTTGCCCAATTTCCGCTGGGCCACCCGCGCGGATGTTCTGGAGATTGTGGAACGCGGCAGCGGCGATGAAAAGCGACGGTTTGAGATAGCGGGAGACCGCATCCGGGCCCGCTATGGCCATACGGTCCCCCTGGCTCCCCGTTACCCACCCTGCCAGCCACCGCCCATCCTCTACCACGGCACCTCCTCCCACGCCCTGAACCACATCCGCCGGGAGGGGCTCCGGCCTATGCGCCGCCAGTATGTCCATCTTTCCGCCGATCCAGAGACCGCCGTACGAGTGGGCGCGCGCCATACGCCGAAGCCAGTGGTTCTGACCGTCCGCGCGGCGGAGGCCGCTACGGCGGGAGTCCTCTTCTATCGGGCCGACGAGGGTACCTACCTTTCTGGCCCGATTCCCCCTCAGTTTCTGGAGTTTCCCGAAGAGAGCGAAAAATGAGTGAGGCCCTCTTCGCCCTGCGCTGGTACTTGGTCCTGCAACTCTTCGGGTTAGCCGCACTGCCGCTGACACTGCGCCTTTTCCAGTGGATGCCTGGTCGGGGCTACGCCTTTGCACGCCCCCTGGGGCTGATGATCGGGGGATACCTGTTCTGGATCCTCTCCGTATTCGGATGGCTGCCGAATACCCCCGGCGGGGTCACAGCAGCCCTGCTCCTGGTTGCCTTGGCCGGTGCCGCCCTCTGGCTTTTCGCCCGCCCCTCTTCCGATGACCCTGCGCCCTTGCGACCCGCGACCCTGCGCTATGTGACCTTTGTAGAACTCCTCTTCGCCCTGGCCTTCGCTCTCTGGTCTGTCGTCCGCGCCTATATGCCCCGCATTGAGACGGCGGGCGGGGAAAAGTGGATGGAGATCGCGTTTCTCAACGCCGTCCTTCGGGCTCCCCGTTTTCCGCCCCACGACCCCTGGCTCTCGGGCTTCGCGATTTCCTACTACTACTTCGGCTACGTGATGATGGGAATGTTGACCCATCTGGCAGCGGTCCCCCCCACTGTCGCCTTCAACCTGGGGATCGCGTCGCTCTTTGCCCTCACCGTCACCGGCGCCTATGGGTTGGTCTACGCGCTGCTGGTGGGGACAAAGGCCACGAATGGCACGAACAGCACGAATCCTATGGATTTCCATCAAACCCGTGCGCATCTGCCTTCGGTCGCGTTCGCTCGCTGGGGCGCGCTGCTGGGGCCGCTGGTGCTGGTGCTGATGGGCAATCTGGAAGGGGCGTTGGAGGTCCTGCACGCGCGCGGCCTCTTCCCGGCCGCGTTCTGGAAATGGCTGGACATCCGTTCCATTAACGTCGCCCCACCGCCCTTCTCCGAGGGCTCCTGGATCCCGAACCGCTTCCTGTGGTGGTGGCAGGCCTCTCGGGTCCTACACGACACGGCCCCCTGGAGCACTCCAGCCAATCCGGTGGACTGGGAAGTCATTGACGAGTTCCCGGCCTTCTCCTTCATCCTGGGGGATATGCATCCCCATCTCCTCTCCCTGCCCTTCACCCTTTTGGCTTTAGCGCTGACCTTAAACTTGTTCTTTTTGCCACAAGGGAAACAAAGACCGCGAAGATCTTCTTTTGACTCTCTTAATTCTCTGATTCTCTCCTCCCTCTGCCTGGGCGGTCTGGGCTTCCTGAACACCTGGGATCTCCCCGTCTACTTCGCCCTCTTCGCCGGAGCCCTTCTCCTCTCTTCTGGTCTGGGGAACTGGAAACGGGTTCTGTCTACCGCCGCTCTTCTCTTTGCTTCCTGTGTCCTGCTTTATCTTCCTTTCTGGCTGGGCCTCCGCTCCCAGGCATCGGGCATTCTCCCCAATCTCTTCAACCCCACCCGCCTGCCCCAGTTCCTGGTGATGTTCGGCCCCCTGCTGTTTCCCATCGCAGTTTGGGCTGTGGGACAGGCCCGAGAGCAGGGCATCCGCTGGAGAGATGTGGCCCTCTGGACGCTGACCATCGTCTTGGGGCTTCTGGTTCTCCTCCTTTTCGCCGTCCTGGTTCATCCCCAGGGCCGGTTCTATCTGCGCGCGCTGCAAAGTGGTGGGCCCATCCCCGGCCTGGAGCATATCCCGGACGCGCCCGACCTCATCGCCCGGCGGTTGCTGGAGCGGTTCCTTACCCCGTGGACAGCCCTCCTCCTGACCGCGCTGCTGACCACCGCCGGACTGGCCCTGTGGCACTGTGTATCTCGGAAGGACATCCGTACCCTGCGCCCTGCGACCTGTGACTTGCTCCCTGCGCCCTTTATCCTCCTCCTGGTCGCCGCTGGCGCCGCGCTGACCCTGGCCGTGGAATTCTTCTACCTCCGGGACCACTTCGGCACCCGGATGAACACGGTTTTCAAATTCTACTTCCAGGCCTGGACGATGTGGGGCGTGGCGGCGGCCTACGCGCTGGCCCGCTTCTGGCTTCGGGGTCCCCGCTGGGCCGCGTGGGTGAGCATAGCCCTGGTCTTCCTGGGGCTGATCTACCCGGCGTTGGCAATTCCCACCCGCGCTCGGGAATACGGCGGCCCGCCCACGCTGGACGGCGCCGCCCACCTTCGTGCCCTCTACGGGGCGGATATGGCCGCCATAGACTGGCTGAACATAAACGTAGAGGGGACTCCTGTTATCCTGGAGGCCCCCGGCGACCGCTATCGGGCCTACGTCTACGAAGGGCGGGTCTCCGCTTTCACCGGCCTCCCGACCCTCCTGGGCTGGGGTGGGCACGAGCATCAGTGGCGCGGAGACTACAAAGAGCCCGCCCGGCGTGAGCCCGACATCCAGACCCTCTACACCACCCCCGACCCCTATCAGGCCTTGCCCCTTTTAAAGCGATATGGTATACAATATGTCTACGTGGGCCTGGTGGAGCGCTCCCGCTACCCGCCAGAGGGGCTGGAGAAGTTTTCCCAGATTGGGGAAACCATCTACGACGCAAACGGAGTAAAGATATTTCGGATTCCGTAGTCCGTATTCCTTTTTCCGTACTCCGTATTCCACCACCTTACGGGATACGCAAAACGGAAACGCCATACGGAATACGCAATACGGAATACGCAATACGCAACACGCACTACGCCATGCATAGAGAACGACTGCTCTGGCTCATCCTACTCCTTCTCGCCGCCACCCTGCGGCTGGCCGACCTGGGTGCCGCGCCCCTCACATCCGCCGAGGCCGTCGGGGCCCTGGCGGCCTACCGGGCGGCTCACGGGGGCGGAATCCCGCCCGAAGCGCGGGAGATTCCCCCGCTCCTCTTTCACGCCCATGTCCTGCTCTTTGCCCTCTTTCACGGGAGCGATGGGCTGGCCCGTATGGTCTCGGCCCTTTGTGGAGTGGGTCTGACACTGACTCCGCTCCTCCTCCGGCGGTACCTGGGTCCCTGGGGCGCGGCGGGAAGCGGCCTTCTGCTGGCTCTCTCCCCTACCCTTCTGGCCCTCTCCCGGACCATAGACGGCGCCATCCCGGCCGCGCTGGGGGTGATGCTCCTGGTGGGAGCGGTCGCTCGCTACCTGGACTCCTGGCGGTCGGCCTGGATTTCCCTGGGCGGGGTCGGCCTGGCCCTGGCCCTGACCGCCGGGCCCACTGCCTGGGGCCTGCTCCTGGGACTAGCCCTGGCGCTGGCCGCCGGGCTCTGGGTTTGGCGGGAACAGGCGGTCTGGATATGGCCGATGATCCGCCCTGCACTGGGGCGCGCGCTAACCGCCTTCGCGCTGGGCCTCTTCGCCTTCGGCACAGGGTTGGGCCTGCACCCCGCTGGCCTGGCTGCGACAGGGGAGCAGTTCGTGCGCTGGCTCTTTCCAGAAGCCGGGCACACCCTGAATTTTGTGCTTCAGGTGCTCTCCGAGCCTCTGATCCTGCTGACCGGCGTTGCCGGGGCCGCCCTGGCCCTCTCCCGCCGCCACGGGATGGGGCTCCTCTGGCTCTTCTGGGCCGCGGTGGGGATCGTGGAGGCCCTCCTGATTCCCGCTCCCGCGTCCCCTGTCCTCTGGCTGGTCCCGCTGGCCGGGCTGGGGGGACTGGCGGTGGAAGAACTGGCCCGCGCGCTTCAGAAAAGCGCGCGGGGGGCCCCCGGGTGGGTCTACGGTGCCCTCTCCCTGGTCCTCTGGATCCACTCCGGCCTGGTCCTGGCCCGCTACTCCCGCTACGCCCAGCCCGCCGACCTTTTCCTGCTGGGCATCAGTCTGGCTCTTCAGGTCCTGCTGATCCTTCTGTTCAGCATCGCCCTCGCCGTTCCCGAGGGGGATGAACCCCCCGAAGAGGCCACCCGCCGCGCCCTCCTCTTTGTCCTCTACCGGTCTGGGCTGGTGGTGGGCATTGTCCTACTGGCAGTCACCTTCGCTGCGGGATGGCGGGTGGCCCGGGTCTGTCCCGGTGAGCCCACCTGCGCACCGGGCGCCGTTCCCGCTCCGGTGGCTCGCGACCTGCGCTGGCTGGTAGCAGAGGCGGAGCGGATCCTGACCCAAACCCCGGCCCGCGGCGAAGAGGGATGCCGCCTGCGGCTGGTGGACTCCAACCCGGCGGTGGTCTGGGCCCTGCGGGACCTGCGATCCCGTTTCTGCCCGACAGAAAGCCTCTCGGAAAACCGCCCGACTCAAGCAAAAAGCCCTGTAGGGACCTCGCACTCTGAGCCCAACGCTTTCGCGTCGGGCGAAAGGCCTGCCCTCATTGTCGCTCCTGCCGGAATCCCCGTGCCCGAGGGCTATTATGGCACGCCCTTCACCCTCCGCCGGGCCTGGACCCTGCCCCGGACTTCCTACGAATGGACTCGCTGGTGGCTCTATCGGACCCCCCTCTCCCCGCTCCCTCCAGCCGAACAGGTCGTCCTCTGGGTACGGGAAGACCTGAAACTGGGCCAAAACCAATAACTGCTCCTTGCGTCCTGCGACCTGCGCCCTGCGACCTGCGATCTTGAGGTAGGAACATGACCCAACCCGAGACCAAATCCTGGCTGGACCAACCCATCCTGAAAGGAATCCCCATCACCCGTGAGCAGGGCCTTTATATCCTGCTCATCGGGCTCTGCCTGGTCTCCCGGCTGGTGATGCTGGGCCACCGGGTCCAGACCCACGATGAGAGCCTGCACTGCAAGTTTTCCTGGGACCTCTATGCCGGGCTGGGGTTCCAGCACAACCCGATGATGCACGGGCCGCTGGAGTTCCACGCCACCGCGCTGATGTTCTTCCTCTTCGGAGATAGCGACTTCACGGCTCGCCTCTTTGACGCCCTCTCCGGTGTCGTCCTGGTGGCCTTCCCCTACTTCATGCGCCGCTGGCTGGGACGGTGGGGGGCGCTTTCGGCCGCCTTCCTCCTGCTCATCTCCCCCTCCATCTCCTACTACTCCCGCCACATCCGCCAGGACATCCCCTGCGTCCTCTTCGCCGTGTGGGTCTTCTGGGCCATCTTCCGCTACCTGGAAGAGGGGCGAGACCGGCACCTCTACATCCTGGCCGCTGCCCTCTCCCTGATGTTCGCCGTCAAGGAGACCGCCTTCATCTATACCGCTATCTTCGGCCTCTTTCTGGTCGGCCTGCTGGTCGTGCAGGCCCTGGACCGCCCCTGGGAGCATCGGAAAGCGGAGAAGGCCGTCTCCGGCGCGCTGATCGGGTTGGCGGTGGGACTCTTTCTGATGGCAGTGGGCTTGGCGGGGCGCGAGGCAAACCTGGCTTTCCTGATCCGCCTGGGCGGCGGGCTGGCCGTCCTTTCCCTGCTGGTGGGTGCGGTGGCCCTCCCCTACGGCCTCTGGCCCCGCCGGAGTGAGTTCCGCGCCCTGGACCTGATTTTCCTCATCGGCACCCTCACTCTCCCCTTCTTGAGCCCACTGCCCATCCACGGCGCGGCCTGGCTGGCGGCCCGGCTGGTGGAACGCTCCCCCAACCTGGCGAGTGTCCCCTTCTGGCTCCACCTCTCCCGGCTGAAGCCCACGGACTACACCGCTCCCGCCATCTACTACTCCGGCGTCCTTCTGGTCCTGACCATTGCGGCGGCAATGGCCCTGGGCTTCCTCTGGGACCGGCGCCGCTGGCCGATCGCCGCCGCTATTCACACCGGCATCTTCCTGGTCCTTTTCACCACCGTCTTCACCAACGGCGGCGGTATCGCCTCCGGGTGGGTGGGCTCCCTGGGCTACTGGCTGGAGCAACACGGCGTCCAGCGGGGCAACCAGCCCTGGTTCTACTACCTGGTCATCCTTCCTATGTACGACTTTCTCCCCCTCGTCGGCTTCCTTTCCGCCACCTTCTTCCTCCTCGCCCGCGCCCTCCGCAACATCTTCCGTCCCCAGGCCTCCATCTGTTCATTGGTCATTCTGGCATTGGTCATTTGGTCCTTCCTCTCCTGGTTCGGCTACTCCTACGCCGGCGAGAAGATGCCCTGGCTGGTCGTCCACATCACCACGCCGATGGCCCTCCTCTCGGGCTGGCTGCTGGGCCTTCTGATTGAATCGGTGGACTGGGGGACCGTCTGGAAGCGATACGGATGGCTCCTCCTGCTCCTCTGGCCCGTCCTGGGCGCTGCTGTGGGAACCCTGATCCAGGCCGCCGGAGGCCCGCTGGGGACGTACACCCTGGACGAACTGCTGAACCTGGGCGAACTCTTCGGCGGTATCGTCGGGATACTGGCCGCAGGCGGCACGATCGCCTATCTCTGGACGCGCGTCGGCTGGCGCAACGGCCTCCTCCTCTCCGCCCTGACCGTCTTCCTGATCCTTTCCCTGTTGACCATCCGCATCGCCCACCGGCTCAACTTCGTCAACTACGACCGCCCCGCCGAGTTCCTGGTCTACGCCCACGAGGGGCCCGACGTCCGCACCGCGATGCAGCAGATAGAGCAACTTTCCCTGCGTGTCGCTGGGGGGCCGTACCGGATAGACGTCGCCTACGGGCCCGACGGCTCCTGGCCCTTCATCTGGTACCTGCGCAACTACCCCAACGCGCGCTACTACCCCGATAAGCCCACCCGCGAACAGGTTCTGGCGACCGTCATCATCGCCGGGCGGGAGCAGTGGAGCGTCGTGGAGCCCTACGTGGGGGACGACTACTACCGGTTTGACTACTTCTTCCTCTGGTGGCCGATGGAAGATTACCGCCGCCTGACCCTCCCCAAACTCTGGGAGTGGCTGACAGACGGCAAAAAGCGGCTGGCCCTCTGGCGGATTTTCTACAATATGGACTACCGCCTCTACGACGAGATCACCGGTGGAACCCACGTTCCGGAGAAATGGCCTCTGCGGCAGGACTTCCGCCTCTACATCCGCAAGGACGTGGTGGACCGGCTCTGGGAGTATTCCCTGGGGCCGAAGCCGCCGGAGGAGGAGACGGCCGCGCTGGACCCCTATGCCGCCGGGTGGCGGGCCCTTTCACCGGTGCGGACCTGGGGGGCCGAAGGGAGCGGTCCGGGCCAGTTCCTGCGGCCCCGCGGCATCGCCGTCGCTCCCGACGGCTCCATCTACGTTGCCGACTCCGGCAATCACCGCATCCAGAAGTTCACTGCCGAGGGGGAATTTGTGACGGCGTGGGGGAATTTCGGCGGCTGTCCCGAACAGACTCCGCCGCCGGGGGCCTTCTGTGAGCCTTGGGGGGTGGCCGTGGGGCCCGACGGTGCGGTCTATGTGGCCGACCTCTGGGCCCATCGGGTGCAGAAGTTCTCCTCCGAGGGAGAGTTCATCGCCCAGTGGGGCTTCTCCAGCAACTATGGCACCGACCTGCGGCCCGGCGCCTTCTACGGCCCGCGGGGTATCGTCGTCGCGCCCGACGGCACCGTCTACGTCACCGACACCGGCAACAAAAGGGTCCAGGTCTTCACCGGGGACGGAGCCTACCTGCGGATGTGGGGGAGTGCGGGGACGTCTCCGGGCCAACTCAACGAGCCCGTGGGCATCGCCCTGGGGCCCGATGGCAACCTCTACATCGCCGACACCTGGAACTATCGGGTTCAGGTGCTGGACCCGCTGGGAAAACCGATTCGGCAGTGGCCCATTTCTGGCTGGAACAATCCGATGGCCGAGGAGAAGCCCTACCTGGCGGTGGACCGGGAGGGTCGGGTCTACGTCACCGATCCCGGCCACTATCGGGTGCTGGTCTTTAGCGCGGAGGGGGAATACCTCTACAGTTTCGGCCAGTTTGGCTTTGATCCGTCGGGCTTTGTCTTGCCGATGGGGATCGCTGTGGGGCCCGACGGCGCGCTCTACGTGGCCGATGCGGGCGCGCATCGGGTAGTGGTCTATCGGCCGTAGAGTTTCTGCTGGCCTGGGGCACTTCCCCTGGCGCCTGTGCTGCCGGGGGCAGAGAGCGGCGGGGGGGGGGGGGCCCCCCGCCCGGCCGCCCCGCCCCCCCCCGCCGGCCCGCGCCCGCCCAC
>JANXAH010000232.1 GCA_025062415.1 Anaerolineae bacterium
GATTCTAAATAACCACGGGAACTCCCGAAGAGCCAAGAGCGGAAAAGCCACAACGGGAATTCAGGAGTGAAGAATGGACGAACGCATAGCTGAGGCCATCCGTCGCTATCTGGATCACGAGGGGAGTCTTCCCTGCGCGGCAGCGTTCCGCGTTGTGGAGGAATTGGGGGTGGAGCCCCTGGAGGTAGGACGGACAGCGGACGAAATGGGGGTAAAACTCAGCCGATGCCAGTTGGGGCTCTTCGGTTACGGCCCCAAGGCGGAGGGACGACACAAGATCGTCCGTCCGGCGGAAACGATAAGCCCAGAACTGGCTGGGGCCATCCGGGATAGCCTGAGCGAGGGCCGTCTGACCTGCAGGGCAGCCTGGGATATTGCGGCTATTCTGGGGATTCCCAAGATGGATGTCGCCGCGGCAGCGGAACGGCTGGAAATTCGGATCGCCCGGTGTCAATTGGGGGCATTCTGAGGGGCTCTTTTCGTTGCAGCGGTTTCGTCGCCGCAACGAAAAGAGCCTCCCTATTTCCGCAACTGCTGGAGGGTGCGGCTCAGGATTTCCTCCTGGGTGGGCGCTGCAGCCGGTTGCTTCTTCCGGCGACTGGTCAGAATCACTTCTCGCCCTTCCCGCCGGGCCTCCTCCAATGCCTTCCGGAAAGCCAGTTCTATGGGGGAGACGACCTCGGGTTCCTCTTCCAGCGGGGGAAGTTCTGTCGGGGAAAGGGTCAGGTCTATCCGCTTTTTGCGACGGTCCACCTGGAGAATCTGGACCTCTATCTCGTCTCCCACTTTGTACATATCCGGGCGGTTGAAGGGGCCCATCTCGCGGGCATGCAGGAAGCCCGGTCGCTCCGCACCGATGTCCACGAAAAGGCCGTATCGCTCCACTCGCACCACCCGACCGGTATAGGTCTGGCCTTCGGCCAGGTCTTTCCATTCCACGGCGGGGGGCTTAATCATCGTCAGCGCCACGCGCCCCTGCTGGGGGTCCACCTGTGTCACCCAGACGGTGACCCGCTGGCCCTCCTTGAGGACGTCGGCGACCCGGCGAACAGGCTTTTCGCTCAGTTGGGAAATGTGGATGAGGCCATCCCGCTCCAGGCCGATGTCCACGAAGGCGCCATAGAGTTCAATTTTCCGGACAACGCCCTCCAACTGCATCTTGGGGCGAAGATCGGCAATAGAAGTCGGTCGGGTTTCAACCGTCGTTTGCTCCATACGCGCTCCCCTCATACAAGATTTTGCCCGGTCGTCTGACCGGGCAGGGCTATTATACTGTCGTCGGGCGAAACTGTCAAGTGAACTTCTTTCGTATAGTTCTACGCCGCACTGGAAGATGCCTTCGCACACTGGGGATATGGGGAGCCCTCGTCCTGATAGTGGGCGGATGTGCTCTCCTGTGCCCTTCGGAGGATAGGCCCGTCGCCCTTCCCTCGCCGCGCCCCTTTCCGACCAGTGGGCCCGCGCCGGAAACGTCGGATGCCCCGGACGCGCTCTCCGGGATGCCCCGCTATTCCATTCGCCTCCACGTGGACCTGGAAGCCTCCCAGGTGACTGGGGAGCAGGTGATCCAGTACACCAACACGGAAGAAGTGGCCCTCCGGGACCTCTACCTGCGCCTGTTCCCCAACACGCCCAGTTACGGGGGCCACATGCGGGTGATGGGCCTGATGGTGAACGGCGCGCCTGCCTCCCCGGAGGTCCGGCTGGACGGTTCGGCCCTCCGGCTTTTCCTGCATCCCCCGCTCGCTCCGCTCCAGGCCCTGACCCTGACGATGGCCTTCACCGTCTCGGTTCCTCTCACCGATGCGGTGGACTACGCCCAGTTTGCCCACATCGGCGGCGTGATGGCCCTCCCCAACGTGTACCCGCTGATCCCCGTCTACGACGACGAGGGCTGGAATGTGGAGATCGCCCCGGACTATGGAGACGCTGTCTACTCCGACGTCGCTTTCTACCAGGTAGAGGTGACAGCGCCGCCCACGGTGACGCTGATCGCGACGGGAGTGTGCGCAACCAGCATACCGGGAACCTGGCAATGCGAAGCGGATCGGGTGCGGGATTTCGTCCTGATCCTGGGGAATGACTACGAGGTCCTCAGCCAGGTGGTGGATGGAGTGCGGATCAACAGTTACTTCTATTCGGCGGATCGGGAGGGCGGGACTCGGGCTCTCCAGGTTGCCGGAAACGCTTTGGCCCTGTACTCCCGTCTTTTCGGCTCCTATCCCTACGGGGAACTGGACGTGGTGGAGACGCCGACCCGTGCCGGAGGGATAGAATATCCGACGTTGGTGGTGATTTCTGACCATCTATATCGGAGCCACTCCCGGCTGGAATGGGTGGTGGCCCACGAGGTGGCTCACCAGTGGTGGTACGGAGTGGTGGGAAACGATCAGGTGGACGAGCCCTGGCTGGACGAAGCGCTGACCCAGTACAGCACGTTCCTGTACCACGAGTTTCTCTACGGCTCCGAAGTCGCTGCGGAGGTGATGCAGCGAGAGTTCCAGGACCCGTACGATCGCTTGGTGGATGACGGGCAGGATATGCCAGTGGGCCTTCCCGTTGCCGCATACCCACCGGACCTCTACGGACCGGTGGTCTATCGGAAAGGCCCTCTCTACTTCCACGCGCTACGCCAGCGGGTGGGGGATGAGAAGTTTTTCGCGTTTCTTCGGACGTACTATCGGCGGCACCAGTTCGGCATCGCCACACCGGAGTCCCTGCTGGACGTTCTCCGGACGGTGACCGGCGATGCCCAGCGGGATCTGTATGACCAGTGGATTCAGGGGCGGTCGGGGTAAAGGTCGGGCGGGGGATGGGGTCTGTAGGACGGCCCAAAGGGCTGCTCCAAAGACTTCTTTTGACGCCCCCCAGGCCAGTGGTATAATCGGGACGGCAAAACGAGGAACTTGCCCGAGTCCTCCGGCGTCCATGAAGGTGAGCGTCGCCATAAATTCAGGAGGAGAGGATGCAACGGTCTCTGTGGATTCTGGTCCCCGTTATTCTGACCCTCACAATGGGAGGGTGCAGGATAGGGGCGGCTCCAACTTCTGCGCCTATGGAACCTCTGTCGACACCGCCTGCATATGACGTGAAGGCAGAGGAAGTGCTGGGCGCGGAATTTCGCGCTGCCCTTGCCCCCACAGTGGAGCGGATGGTCATCCGCAACGCCACGCTGGACCTGGTCGTACGGGATACCCGTCGGGCTCTGGGCGAGATAGAGAAATTGGCGAAGGACCTGGGGGGCTACATCACCTCCCTCAATACCTATCAGCATGAGAGGGGCGAGACAGCCTCCGTCACCCTTCGGGTCCCCGCGGATCAGTTGGACGTTGCTCTGGAGCGCCTGCGCGGGCTGGCGACAACGGTCCGGCAGGAATCTATCTTCGGGAAGGACGTCACCGAGGAGTTCGTGGACCTGGAGTCCCGGCTGCGCCACCTGGAGGCAAAGGAGAAACAACTCTTAGAGTTCCTGGAGAAGGCGGAAGATACGGAAGCGGTTCTCGCCGTCTACGAACACCTGAGCCAGACCCAAGCGGAAATAGAGCAAGTCAAGGGGCGGATGCGATTTCTGGAAAACCAGGCGGCGTTGGCCACGATTACCGTCAACCTGACCCCCGACGTTCTGGCCCAACCCCTGGAGACCGGGGGCTGGAATTTGCCAAAGACGATCCGTAACGCAATCCAGACACTGTTGAGGGTCCTGGAGTTTCTGGTCAAGGCGCTGATCTACCTGGTCATCGTGATCCTGCCCGTTCTTCTTCTACTGGCCCTGTTCGGGTTCGGGCTCTACCGCCTGGTTCGGGTTCTGGTCCGTCTGGCCTTTCGCCGAAAATAATCGGGTCAGAAAGAAACAGGCGGGCGCGGCCGCTGAAGCCCCTCTCGGAGGCTTGCTGCGGCCGTTTTATCGCTCCAGGGAGCGCAAAGTGAGAACGCTGGAAGACCTACACCGGGAAATCCGTGCCTGCCGCCGCTGTGCCGAGCGCGGCTTTCCGGTACAGCCGGGGGCTGTCGTCTCCGGGCCGATGACGGCACGGGTGATGGTCGTCGGGCAGGCGCCTGGCAGACTGTCGGTGCAGAGGGGGCAGCCCTTCGGCGGGCCGGGCGGCCGTACCCTCTTCCGCTGGCTGGCCGAAGCGGGATGGGACGAGGGGACGTTCCGGGCCACCCACTACTTCACCGCTGTCACCAAGTGTTTTCCGGGCCGGACGCCCGACGGCCGGGGAGACCGGGTGCCCACCGCCACAGAACGGGAACTGTGCCGGCCCTTCCTGGAGCAGGAACTGGCGCTGATTCGTCCTGCGCTGGTGGTCACTCTGGGCCAAGTGGCCGCGGCCTGGTTTCTGGGAAATGGCCTCCGGCTGGAGGACTTGGTTGGAAAAGTCTGGATGGACGCGGCGGGCCGCTCCGTGCTTCCGCTCCCGCACCCCAGTGGCCGCAGCCGCTGGCTCAACGACCCGGCGAACCGGGAGCGCCTCCGCCAGGCCCTGGTAGAACTGCGGAGACTGAAAGAGGAAATGGGATTGTAGGGAGACCTCACGGGGGTGAGAATGCTGGCTTACCGAATCCAGTCGGCCCTGAAGGCCCTGCTGATCCTGGTTCTGACGGTCGCGGCCGCTATCGCCGGGGGATACCTCCTGGCGGAGGTGGGTCCCCTGCTGGCTGCCGCCGGACTGGTCGCCTTCTTCCTGGCCCTGTGGATGCTACGGGATATAGAGGTCGCCTACTGGGCCGTCATCAGCGTCGTCTGCCTGCTTCCCTTTGCCTCCTTTCCCTTTGACATCGGCTTTCGTCCCACCTTTCTGGATGCCGCGCTGGGAATGCTCTTCGCCGTCTGGCTTCTCCAATGGCTGCAGGAGCCGCGGCGGAGGCTGGAACTTACCCCCCTGGGGTGGCCTGTCCTGGTCTTCCTGGCCCTGGCCGTTATGGCCTTCATCCTGGGGTTGGGCCACGCACCCCTCACCTCTTATGTCATCCGCCACTTTGCGGAGATTCTCCTCAGCGTCCTATTTTTCTTCGTCGTTGTCAACACTGTCCAGGATGAGGGACGGCTGGAGCGCCTTGTCCGGGCTCTTATTCTCTGTGCCTTCGCTGAGGCCCTCATCGGGATCGTTCTCTACGCGCTCCCCGATACCTGGACGATGCGGATTCTCTCGGCGCTGGGACCCCTGGGCTATCCCACAGGGCCCGGCGTCCTCCGCTTTATCCGGGATGACCCGACGCTCCCCCAGCGAGCGACGGCGACGTCGGTGGACCCGAATGTGCTGGGAAGCCTCCTCAACCTGACCCTGGCCCTGGCGGTCCCGCAGATTTTTTCCGCCCGCCCCATCCTGCCCCGCCGGTATCTCTGGCCCATTCTGGGGACCATCGCCCTCTGTCTGGGGTTGAGTATCTCCAGGGGCTCTATGGTTGGGGCGGGGGTGGCACTGATGACCGTCGCCACGCTCCGCTACCGACGGCTCTGGTGGCTGATCCTCGTCGCGGTTCTTTTGATTCTGCTTCTGCCTCAAACCCAGGACCTGGTGGCGCACTTTATCGCTGGACTGCGGGGAGAGGACCTGGCGACGCAGATGCGCTTTGGGGAGTACAAGGACGCACTCATCCTCATCCGCCGCTACCCGATCCTGGGCGTTGGGTTTGCTGGTTCGCCCGACGTGGACACCTACATCGGGGTCGCGAACCTCTACCTGATGATCGCCGAACAGATGGGGCTGGTGGGACTGGCGAGTTTCCTGACCGTGATGGGGGTCTTTCTGGTCCGGTTCTGGCGGACCCGGCACCTGGTTCGCGGGAATGAACGATTGGAACCTCTCTGGTGGGGGCTGCACGCGTCGGTGGTCGGCGCCCTGGTCGGCGGCGTCTTTGACCACTACTTTTTTAACCTGGACTTTCACCACTCGGCGACGCTCTTCTGGCTCATTGTCGGGTTGGCGACGGCCGCAACGGAGATCGGAACGCGGGCGAAAAAAGAATAGTTTTCGTTGCGGCGGCAGAGCCGCCGCAACGAAAAATCATCTTTCCGAGATTACGGATTCACCACCACATCATAGGGAAGCGTTGGGATGACCTCCAGCGTACCCCGATAGACATCCACCCGGCCCACGACCCGGACCGATGTCCCTGCCGTCTCCAGTTTCTCCCGACCGCGAATGCGGTCGTAGATGCTCCGCCAGATGAAGACGAGGACCTCGCCGCTCCCGTCGTTCACAAAGACCCGGACGTAGGTCTCCCCGGGCTCTATCCGGGTCACGCTCCCTTCAATCTGGACCCGCTGTCCCTTATCGGCCTCCGTCAGGGAGCCGATGGCCCGCGGGGGGGCGGAGGGGCCGGCGGCCTTCAGCGCCTTCACGGCGCCGCCCCAGCGGGGGATGATTTCCAGTTGTCCTGCATATTCTTTGACCTGCCCCGTGGCCCGTACCCGCGCCCCAACGTTGATTTTGCGGGCGTCCCAGCAATCATCGTAGACGTTCAGCCACATCAGCAGTTTGACCTGCCCGGTTCCGTCGTCCAGAGTGAAGAGGAAGCCCCGGACATCCTTCGCCTCCCGGCTGTAGATGTAGGCTGTCTCCACGACGTTTCCCGCAACGGTGACCTCCTGCTCCAGGTAGTCCCGCAGGCGGCCGATGGGAGTGATGGGGATGGGGGTTGGCGTGGGGGGGAGGGGCGTGGGGGTTTCCGTCGGTGTGGGAGATGGGGTTGGGGTGCGGGTGGGGCGGGGGGTCGGCGTGGGCCGTGGGGTCCGCGTTGCGGTGGGCGCAGGGGTGGCAGTAGCGGCGGGACGAGTGGGCGGAAGGGATAAAGGGGTCGGGGTCGGAGATGCGACGGGCTGGCCACATCCGGCCAGTGCCCAGACCAGGGTGAGCAGCAGTCCAAAGAGAACTCGTAAGCGGTGAAGCCACATAGGGAACCTCCGGCGTAGGGATAGGTGCGTTGGGGGGGGGGGGGGGGGGGGGGGGCGCC
>JANXAH010000251.1 GCA_025062415.1 Anaerolineae bacterium
CCTCCGGGGCCGCCGGGGTGGCGGGCGGGGCGGGGGGGGGGGGGGGGGGCGCCCGGGGCCGCCCCCCCCCCCCCCCCCCCCCCCCCCCCCCCCCCCCCCACCGCTTCCCCCCACGGGCTATTTCCGAATCAGGGGCAGATAGACCGCAAAGACCTCCTCCGCCACGGTCAGCCGAACCGGTACGGAGACGGACGGCACCGCAGGCTGGTCCACCGCAGCGATGGTCACCGTTCCTGTGTAGGTCCCCACCGAGAGCCCCAACGGGTCCGCCTCCACCCAGAGGACCTCCCCCTCCGTCCGCAGGCGCAGCCACGTTCGGTCCGCCGTCGCCCGCCAGGAAAAGGGGCCGCAGTGCGGGATCACTCGCACCGGAAGGGTCTGAGATGGGCCACCCCGACGGACCAGGAAAGAAAGGGACGAGGGGGATGCCTGCAGGTACGGCCGTTCCGGGAAGACCTCGGTGATGCCCGAAAAGCGGGTACCGTCGGTGTAGCGGACCCAGATGCCCTGCCCCCGGTAATTTCCTCCCGGCACTATCCAAGTCAGGGGTGAGGCCGCCGGCTGGGGCACAGTGAAAATGGAAACCGCGTCCACATAGAGATCGGCCGTGCCGCTGCGCCAGAATTGAAAAATCAAGAAGGGGTCCTGCTCCGTGGGACGGAAGGTGAAGGGGATGGCGAACTCCTGATACTGGTTCGGGGCGGCGAAGTCGGTGCCCTTGAGCCTCAAGGGGCCATACTCCGTTCCCCCGCCTTTTTCAGAAATCCGCGCGACTTCCGCTGTGGAGGTGTTGCTGTTGACCTTGAGCCGGAAGTAGGCCACCAGGGGGACATCCCGGATGGGGAAGACCGTGTCCCAGACCCAGGCGAAGGATTCGCCGCTCCCCGGATACAGGCGATAGGCCGTCCCGCCCCACGCGGCGGGGTCGCTCACCCGCTCTCCGTTGCCCCACCACTTGGTGAACGTCTCAAAAGTGTCATCCGCCAGCCAGCCCAGGCTGAACTGGACCTGGGGAAAGGGGCCGCTGTCCAGGCCATAGAGGGTGACCTGGGAACGGGGAGGGGGCGCGGCACCCGTATCCAGTTGTTCCAGCGGGACGTCGGTGCCCAGGTAGATAGCGTCGCTGACGGTCACGGTGCGGCTGAGCGCGTCGCGGGTGCGAACGTAGACGGTGCGCCAGCCGGAGCCCCCGCTGAAGGTCCAGGTCCGTTCCCGCTGATAGGGCTCCCAGGTGGCGCTCATGAAGCAGGGGTTCTCGCTCACCATCATCTGGATGGCGGGGCCCAGTCCCGCGAAGCCGCCTCCCCTCTGACGGTCGTGGATGTAGAGGCCGACGGTGGGGTGGGTGGTGGAGATGGCCTCGTTTTCAATCACGACGGGCGGATAGACGGGGTCGCTTCCGAAGCCCTGGGCCACGTAGCCCCGGCCGTCGCTCTCGCGCCGGTAGTAGCCCAGACCGACCTCCCGATGGTTGGGGTCCAGAAGGTTGGCCCGATGGCCTGCGCTATTCATCCATCCCTGGATGGCGTATTCCGGGGTAACGTATCCACAGAAAGCGTTCTCGGCGCCGGCGAAGCCCAAGTAGCCGAAGCGGCGGGCCCGGTCGCCGGGCCAGCCCCCCAGGGTATCCTGATGCCCGCAGAAGCCCGCAGGGCGGTTCTCGGTGGAGTCCCAGGAAAACCAGCGCGCGGCGTGAGTCAGAGGAAGGTTCCAGCGCAGAGGCGGCGCGCCGTTTTCACGCCGGGCCAGGTTGCCCAGGTAGACGGTACGGGCCTCGTTATATTGGAGGGAAGCCGACTGCCGGGTCGGGTCGTATCCACCCTGGGCATGCGCCGAGGCCAGGGTCAGTGTTGCCAGCAGGACCACCAGAAGGATAGAGAGAGTCCCTCTCATAAAGCCCCGTTCTGGATGCGGATGGCTCATCTCTCGGAAATAACGTTAGGAGAGGTAGCCCGTTGCCCTTATCAGGAAAAATCCGTTCTCGTCTGCGTCTCTCCGCGTCCTGTTTCCTGCGGGTCGGGGGAATCCCCGACCCTCACGTTGCCCAATGGATCTTACGCCCAAAATAGCCAGAGGGCAATCCCCAGAAAGGGGGATTCTGGTCAGCGCGGGCTATCGCCTCCCCTGTATCCCCGGTTGCAATCCCCTCCAGGTTGTGCTATAACTACACCGCGGCCTGGCGCGAGGGAGATGCAAGAAGGGCCTTGTGGCGCTCGGAAAAGCGCTGTAGAGGGCCTTATCCTCACGAGTGAAGGAGAGCCATGAAGCGACTGCTTTCCGGAAACGAAGCCATTGCCCTGGGCGCCTGGGAGGCAGGAGTCCGTTATGCCGCCGCCTATCCGGGCACCCCGTCCACTGAAATTCTGGAGAACCTGGCCCAGTATCCGGGCGTGGTGGCGGAGTGGGCCAGCAACGAGAAGGTTGCACTGGACGCAGCCATCGGCGCGGCCTTCGGCGGCGCCCGTGCGCTGGCCGCAATGAAACACGTCGGTGTCAACGTCGCCGCCGATAGTTTAATGTCCGTCTCCTATACGGGCGTCAAGGCCGGGCTGGTCCTGGTCTCCGCCGATGACCCCGGATGCTTCTCCTCCCAGAACGAGCAGGATAACCGTCAGTACGCCCGCTTTGGCAAGTTCCCCTGTCTGGAGCCCTCGGATAGTGAGGAGGCGCGGCAGTTCACCCGCCTGGCCTTTGACCTCAGCGAGGAGTTCTCCACCCCGGTCCTTCTGCGTTCCACGACGCGCCTTTCCCACTCCAAGTCTCCGGTGGAGGTGGCGATGCCGGAGGCGCCCCGGACGCTGGAGCCGCTGCCGCCCTTTGAGCGACGCCCGGAACACTACGTCATCGTCCCGGCCCACGCCCGCCGGCTCCATCCCTGGGTAGAGGAACGGCTGCAGCGGATCGCCGCCTGGGCCGAGACGGCCCCCGTCAACCGCATAGAATGGGGGGACCGGTCCCTGGGCATCATCACCTGCGGGATGGCCTACCAGCACGTCCGGGAACTTTTCCCGAACTATTCCATCCTCAAACTGGGGTTGGTCTACCCTCTCCCGCGCCAGATGATCCGGGACTTCGCCGATCAGGTGGAGCGAGTCGTCATTGTGGAGGAACTGGACCCCTTCATTGAGGAGCAGGTGCGGGCGATGGGGATTCCGGTGGCTGTCGGGAAAGACTATTTCCCCATTACAGGGGAACTGACGCTGGCACGGGTGCGGGAGGCGGCGCTGCGGGCCGGGCTTCCCGTGGGCCCGGTGCCGGAGCGGGTAGAGCCGCTGACGGCCCCCCTGGTTCCGCCCCGACCTCCGGCGATGTGCCCAGGATGCCCCCACCGGGCTTTCTTCTACAACCTGCGCCGCTGGCGACGTCAGGCCATCTTCCCCGGCGACATCGGCTGCTACTCTATGGGCTTCCAGCCGCCCTTTGACGCGATGGACTCCATTATCTCTATGGGCGCCAGCATCGGGATGGCCCACGGTCTCAAACAGGCCGGAGCCCAGGAGAAGGTCATCGCCATCATCGGCGATTCCACCTTCTTCCACGCAGGCCTCTCCCCCCTTGCTAACGCCGTCTACAACTACAGCAACATCGTCGTGGCGGTCCTGGATAACCGCATCACGGCCATGACCGGCGGGCAGGAGCATCCGGGGACGGGCATCACTCTGCAGGGCCGTCGGACCCGCGCAATTGATGTTGCTCCGGTGGCCCGGGCGCTGGGGGTGGAGCATGTCTGGGAGGTGGACGCCTGGGACGTGCGGGCCATTAACGATGTCCTGAAAGAGGCGATGGCGGTGGAAGAAGGACCAGCCGTCGTCATCGTCAAGGGGGCCTGTGTCTTCACCCCCTACTTCCAGCGACGGCCGGTGGTGGCGGTGGACCCCGAAACCTGCAACGGCTGCGGCACCTGCTTCCGGGTGGGCTGTCCGGCCATCCTGAAGAGCGACGTGATAGACCCGCGGACGAACCAGCCCAAAGCGACTATAGACGCGCTGCTCTGTACGGGCTGTACTGTCTGCCTGCAGGTCTGCCCGCAGCGGGCGATCTACGAGACGGGAGGAACAGCGGCGTAGCGGCAACATCGTCGTTGACCACTCCGGAGTCCAATAGGACGGCCCTGGCACTCTTGCCAGGGCCGTCCTTTTGCCTCTTTAACCTCAGCATCGGAAATCACGTTAAGAGCAGGTCTGAAAATTCAGACTCTTGCCAGGAAACAAACCAGGAGGAATCATCCCAAATATCTCTTCACGGCCTCTGCGACGGAGCGGGGGATACCTGGAACGGAGGCGATTTCTTCCACGGTTGCGGAGCGGATACGTTCCAGGGAGCCGAAGGCCCGCAGCAGCGCCCGCCGCCGGGCTGGCCCCACACCGGGGATGTTCTCCAGTTCGGAGGCCATTCCCGCCCGCTCCCGCCGCAGTCGGTGGTAGGAGAGAGCGAAGCGATGGGCCTCGTCCCGCAGCCGCCGCAGGAGCGAGAGCCCGGCCGAATCCATCGGCAGCCGGACCGGTTCCTCCCGTTCGGGGATAAAGAGGGCTTCCTCCTCCTTCGCCAGCGCTGCCACCGCGATCCGATCCCGCAGGCCGAAGGATTCCAGGACCTCCAGGGCGACGTTCAGTTGTCCCTTTCCTCCGTCCACCAGGATCAGGTCGGGCAGGATGGCCCAGGCCTTCACTCCGCGCACTCCCGCCATCTCTCCGGAGGTAACGGTCCGCCAGCGCTCCAGCCGCCGGGTCAGGACCTCCCGCATCCCGGCGTAATCATCGGTTCCCGTCAGCGTCCGAAGGGCAAAGCGCCGGTATTCTGACTTCCTGGGAACGCCCTGCTCAAAGACGACCATACTGGCGGTGGGTTCGGCCCCCTGGGTGGTGGAGATATCGTACCCCTCAATCCGGGCGGGGCGGTTGGGCAGGCCCAGCGCGACCCGGAGGTCCTCCAGCGCCTGTTCCTGGCGGTGGGAATCGGCCTGCCACTGGGCCCGCAGCGTCGCCAGCATCTGGGCGGCGTTCTCGGCGGCCATTCGCACCAGGTCCCGCCCGCGCCCCCGCCGGGGAACCCGGAGGATGACTTTTGAGCCACGCCGGGAACGGAGCCATTCTTCAATGACGCGCGCCTCCTCAATCTCTTCGGGGAGCAGGACCTCCTGGGGGATGTAGGCGGCCTCCTCGTAGAATTGCTTGAGAAAGGCCGTCAGGACTTCCCGGTCCTCTTCCGCCTCAGCGCCCTCCAGCAGGAAGTACTCCCGCCCCAGCAGTTTGCCGTCCCGGATGAAGAAGACCTGGACGCAGGCATCACCGTCACTGCGGGCGAAGGCGATGACATCCTGGTCTGAGCCGATGGCAGCGACGATTTTCTGCCGCTCCATCAACTGACGCGCGGCCCGCCACTGGTCCCGCAGGATGGCGGCCCGCTCAAACTCCAGCCGCTCTGCGGCTTCCCGCATCCGGCGCTCCAGATCCTCCAGGATTTCTTCCCCGTGGCCCTCCAGGAATCGGATCAGGCGCGCGATGCCAGCGCGGTATTCCTCCTGGTTCACCGCACCGATGCAGGGAGCCGGGCAGAGTTTGAGGTCGTAGTAGAGACACGCGCGGGCGTCCTTCCCGGTGATTTCCCGCCCACAGGTCCGGTAGGGGAACGTCCGGCGCAGCAGGTCCAGCGTCTCCCGGACAGCGCTGGAGGAAGTGAAGGGACCGAAGTAGCGGTTGCCGTCCCGTTCCACCCGGCGGGTCAGCATAACCCGTGGATACGGCTCTGCCCAGGTCACCACGATATAGGGGTATCGTTTGTCGTCCCGCAGGCGGACGTTGAAGCGGGGCCGATGGGTCTTGATGAGGTTGGCTTCCAGAATGAGGGCTTCCAGTTCGTTGTCGGTGACGATGAACTCCAGGTCGGCGATCTGGGAGACCAGCCGCCGGATTTTAGGATTCTCCTGGGCTGAGGGGGTGAAATAGGAACGGACGCGGCTGTGCAGATTGACGGCCTTGCCGACATAAAGGACCCGGCCCTCGGCGTCCCGCATCAGGTAAACGCCGGGACGCGCAGGGAGATTCTCCAGGGTCCGCTCAACCGACTCCGGAATGCCCATAGGGCTTCTTTTACTCCTGCCTCTATAGGAGGCGATAAGGAATTGGGATGACGCTTTCGGCTATCACCCCAATTCCCCCTGATTTTGTGAGGAGATCAGAACCTTCCAATCCATTGAGAGATCTGTTCCCAGTTGACCAGCAACAGGGTGAGAAGCAGGCAACAGCAGCAGGATAGAAAGAGCAGGAAGGCTCCAACGATAACACCCACAATTAACCACACGCGACTTTTCTGCTCCGGTTGAGGAGAGGATGACGAGGGCTCCGGCAGTTCTGGAAGCACAGGTGTGAACTCTTCCATGCTCTGCTCCTTTGTCTTGGAAGGTATGTAAGAATTTTACCACAACTGGCCTAACCCCGCCAGGGAGATTTCTATGACTATGACTATCCGAGGTGCGAGTAGCCGAACCTAACAGTTT
>JANXAH010000259.1 GCA_025062415.1 Anaerolineae bacterium
GCGTGCTCTGTAATCTGACCCTCCAGGAAGGGGTGCCCCGCTGGCTGGCGGGCTCCGGGTGGTGGGTGTGGGTCCTGGGGGGGGGTCGGGGGCCGCCGCCGGGCGCCGCCCCCCCCCCCCCCCCCCCCCCCCCCCCCCCAAAACCCAGAAGAGCACCAACAGGGCCCAACTGTGCAGGCCATAGAGGGCCAGCCAGAGGGTGATAAGGGTATGAAGGGCCGCCAGGATTTGCAGGAGAGGGCTTATGTCAGGGAAGGACATCGCGGCGTCCGAAACTGAGGACTCCAATCCCCAGACACAACAGGGAAAGCCCCAGCAAGAGGGCCACACCTTCGGGCAAAATGCCCGTGGTCAAAGGCCTCCCGGCGGCGTACCAGTAGTAGGGATTCCATTTCTCCAGCGCCTGCAGTCGTTCGGAAAGAGGGATGAGCCCATTGAGGATGAAACTGCCCACGGCCAGTGTCGTGGCCGCGGCGACGGCGGCCGCGCGCCCCCGGATCGCACAGGCCAGGACAAAGGCCACTGAGCCGAAAAGGAGGGTCAACGGAACGATGTGAAGCCCCGCCACCAGCCAGCGCGCAGGGGGGATGTGGGGGATCTCGGACCGGATCATCAGCCCCCCAGCCCACAGACTGATGCCGAAGATCAGGCCGATGGCGACCAGGGCCACCGCCAGGGCGGCGTATTTCTCCAGAACTACCCGCCAGCGGGGAAGGGGATGAGCCATCAGGATGTCCATCGTCCCGTTCTCTATCTCTCCCGTGATCATCCCTACAGCCGCGCCGATGGCGTAGATAGCCAGTACGGGCGGAAGGTAGATCAGCAGAGAAGCGATGGTGTACCCCTCTATGTCCGTGAACGAGGTGATGTTTCCCAGGAAGACCAGGTACTCCTTCGGCATGGCCCGGAGAATCTCGTCGTAGTAGGACCCGGCCGCCTTCACAGAAGGGTAGAAGAGTTGGACAAAGAGTGCCAGGGCCCCTAACCCCAGTCCCCACCCCAGGATGGCCTTTCGCTGATCGTAGAGGGTCTTGAGGAAGACGCTACGGAACATGGTTCCCTCCTTCCCGGTAAAGGGCGAGGAACATCTCCTCCAGGTTCGGTTCATAGGTGACGATGTTCAGCACCGTGTGCTGGGCGGCCGCCTTGAGGAGTGGGTCCACGTTCCCCTGGAGGGCCACGTGGAGCACCGCCCCCGATGCCCGGACCTCTACCACACCAGGAAGGTTCCGGAACATCTCCGGTTCCACGGGGCGGTCAAAGTAGAGTTCTATCCGGCGCAGGGCCTTCTGCTTGAGGCCAGAGACGGACTCCACGGCGATGAGGCGGCCCTCCCGCAGGATGCCGACCCGGTCGCAGAGTCGCTCCACCTCCGGCAGGACGTGGGAGGAGAAGAAGACGGTTCGCCCCTCAGCCCGCACTTCTTCCAGCAAGTCGTAAAGGACCTGCTGCATCAATGGGTCCAGGCCCGTCGTCGGCTCATCCAGGATGAGCAGTTCCGGGCGATGCATGAGGGCCAGGAGGATGCCGATTTTCTGCCGGTTGCCGTGGGAGAGGGTGCGGATGGGTCGGCTCAAGTCCACTTCCAGCCGGTCCGCCAGCCGGGCGACCTCTTTCTGAGAGACATCGCCCCGCAGGTGGGCGGCGTACTCCACAATCTGCCTGCCGGTCAGGTCCGGGTAGAGGGCCAGTTCGCCGGGGAGGTATCCGATCCGCCGCCGGACTTCCACCCCGTTTCGCTGGGGATCCAGGCCCAGAACCCGGGCGTGTCCGCGAGTAGGGCGGATGAGGTCCAGAAGCAACCGGATGGTCGTGGTCTTCCCGGCTCCGTTGGGACCCAGGAAGCCGAAAATTTCGCCTCTTTCCACCCTCAGGCTAACGTCTATAATGCCGCGGGAGCGGCCATAGAATTTGGTCAGGCCTTCGGTTTCAATGACGGGCGATGCGCTCATGGGCTTCTCCTCAGCAAATGTCAGTGGCCTGGCGCCAGGTAGGCCAGCGCCAGCCGGATGCGCTCCTCCAGCGGAAGGTCCGGATCGCGTGGGGTGTGCTGGAGGGCCGTCTGGGCTTCCACCAGGCTGAAGCCCAAGGAGGTCAGCGCGGCGATGACCTCCGCATCCTGGTCCGTCAGCAGGGGGACGGCGCCCACCTCCGGCGCGGCCAGTTTGTCCTTGAGGTGGAAGATGATGGCCCGTGCCGTCTTTGCGCCCACCCCTGGTACCCGGGTCAGAATGCCTGGCTCTTCTCGCACCACTGCCTGTCGCAGCGCGTCGGGGGAAAGGGTACTGATGACGGAGAGGGCCACCTTCGGCCCGACGCCCGATACACCCAGGAGCAACTCAAAGAGGGCCCGCTCTTCCTCAGTGAGGAACCCATAAAGGGCCAGTTCGTTCTCCCGGACGATGAGATGGGTGAACAATTCCACGGGCCGCCCCACTCGTTCCACGACCTCCAGAACGCGAGCGGGGACGTGGACCGTCAGTCCTACCCCTCCAACCTGAACGACCAGGTGGTCCGGCTTAATGTCGGCGACAATTCCGCTCAGGCGGGAAATCATAGCGATCCTGCGCCCCTACGACCTTGCATCCCTTTCACACCCTGAGACGGGCAACGGCGGCGCCAATGGCTCCGGCGATATAAACGCCACCCCATAGGAGGGGCCAGGCGCTTCCACTCAGCGAAAAGGAGGTCAGAGGGTCAACAAAGGTTGAGAGAAGGTGAGCCAGCATCCAGGGCAGGCCACCGGCCCCAATGCAGCCTGCAACGACCAGCCAGGTGTACCGGCCACGCCGGCGCCGGATAGCCCACCGAACAGCCTCCGCAATAAGCCCTCCCGCCAGGGGCCCCAGGAAGATGGCAAACCAGCCGGTGGCAGGGATGATCCAGCCCGCCAGCAGGCTCAGAGGGAGCGCGACCAGCGCAGCAACGCCGTAGTAAATGGGGCGGAAGTCGGCGTAGAAAACCTGAAGGCGGCGGCTCCGGCAAGCCGGACAGATGTAGCCGACCTCCGTCCGCACCGCGCACTTCGGACAAATAGGCGCCCCGCAGCGGGCACAGCGCAGGTAGGTCTCCACGTTGGGATGGTTGATGCAGCGAAGGGGTTCGGTCATAACGGTCTCCGGAAATTAGATGCCCAGCAGGTCAAAGACCTCGCCGCGAACTGCTTCATCGGTCAAGAGATCTTCTATCGTGAACCAGTGGGTGACAATGTGGCG
>JANXAH010000152.1 GCA_025062415.1 Anaerolineae bacterium
GGCCCGCGCCTGGAAATCCGGGGCTCTCTGCACCCTGACCGACCTGGCGATACCCCCGCCCCCTATCACGCCTACGACCTCGTCCTCCCCAGGGGCGTCAAACTGAGCGTAGTTTGGGATGAACCGAACGCTCGCTTCATCACCTGTGACAACCTGAAGTACGTAGGCGGGCCGACTCAACTGGACTGCCCGGTGCAGGAATTCCTGAAGGCGCACCAATCCTTCTGCCTGGAAGAGCCCATCGGCTACGGGGCAGCCCGCAAGGTCTGGGGCAAAGTCGTCTTAAATCAGGACGCTCAACTCATTTCCAACTCCGAATACGTGCCCGCCATCCCCATCCTTGCCGAGCCTCGCACCTTCATGGCCCTGGTCCCCGCCAGCGAGGCCCTGAAGGTGGTGGAGGCCATCCGGACCAAATACGAACGGGAGATGGGCAAGGTCCGCAACCGGCTTCCCCTTCACCTGGGTATCGTCTTTGCCGACCGTCGCACCCCTCTCCGGGTCATCCTGGACGCTGGGCGGCGAATGTTGACTCAGCGTATTGCCCCCGACGGCTGGGAGGTTCTGGAGGTCCAACTCCAGCCCGCTGGCGGTGGGAGCCTACCATCGCGGTTTTCGCCCGATTCTAAGGGACAGTTTGCCTGCTGGTACGAGGTCCGGCTGCGGAGAGACAGCCGCTACCTTACCTGGTATATCCCCCTCATGATGGGGGACGGAAAAACGGAAGATCGCTGGTATCCCTACGTGTTTCTGGCCCAAGCCCAAAATGCAGTGCCGAAAGGCTGCCTTTACTTTCAATCTGTCAACCCCTGGAACTCTCAGCACCCCTGGCTGATTCATGCTAAAGAACTGCAGCAGAACTATGCAGTCTATTTCACCCCGGCCACACTGGACTGGGTGTGGCTGGATATGGCCGGCCGCCGTCTTGAAGTGGCCTACGATGACCAGGGCCGCCGCCGGGACCTCCCCCGCCGCCCTTACCTCCTGGACGAACTGGAGGTCCTGCAGACCATCTGGCAGACCCTGAAAGACCACCTTTCCGCAACTCAGATTTACGCGCTGGTGGAGGCCGTGGAGTCCCGGCGGGAGTCGTGGAACGCCACAGAGAGCGACACGACCTTCCGGGAGTTCTGTCGGGCGACCCTGGCGAGCGCTGAATGGCGGAAGAACCAGCATGGCCAGATGCCCTGGGAGGCCCAGGGTCAGGATCGGGCTCTGTGGCTGGAGGCCTGGACCGACTACGCTGCCCGGGGCTGGCTGGCCGACGCTGCAGAACTCCATCTGCAAATCCTGAAGGAGGACGCGCGATGAGCAACCAGACTCCCTTTTCGGTGCACAAATATCTTTTGATGACGCTGGACCCTGTCCACGTTGGCACGGGTGGTTACCGCCTGGGCCGGGTGGAACTCTCCATCGTCCGGGAGCCGGGGACGCGGCTCCCCAAAATCCCTGGCACTTCCCTTTCCGGCGCTATTCGCTCCTATGCTGCCTACCGCTACGGGAAGCGGACCTGCGCCGGGCAGAAGGGCCATTGCGGTCAACCTACCTGTCCCATCTGCTACACATTTGGCTCAGTGACCGACCGCGGCTCCTTTTCCGGCGTCGTCTCCATTGGCGATGCTCGCATCCTGCTCTTCCCCGTCTACTCTATGGCTGGCCCTGTCTGGGTGACCAGTCCTTCCGTCCTGAGGGATTTCTGCGCTGCCAACGAGTCTGTAGGCAGAGATAAAGCGAAGTGGGGAAACGAAATCACCACCCTTTCCCACCTCAACTTGGGCTGGCTGATGGTGGAGCGAGATGGCAAACCGTGGACGCCGCCCCAAAAGTTGACCAACTCTCTGCCCGAAGATAGCCCCATTCGGAGCCGTATCGTTTTGGTCTCCGACGAGATTTTCTCCGTGGTGGTGAACTCCAACCTGGAGGTCCGCACCTCCGTGAGCATCAACCCGGAGACGGGGGCCGCTGAGGAAGGCGCCCTCTTTACGTACGAGGCCATCCCCCGCTCCACCGTGCTCTGGATGGAGGTGGTGGTGGACGATTTCAGGGAAAGATTCCCACAGACCACAAAAAAATACGATGCTATAAACCATCAAGACAATGCAGGAGACCCGTTGGACAAAGATTGGCGATCACCTACCGATGTCGTTGTCGCTGGCCTTGAATGGGCCGAACACCTGGGCATCGGCGGGATGGGCACCCGGGGGTTCGGGCGCATCCGGAATCTGGGGGAGGTGTCGGGATGACGGACAGCGCTTTCAACCTGGACAGACTGGCCGCAGAGACTGCCCAGGACATCGTGAGCGGGGTGGATCGGCAAGAGGCAAAGGACCTGGAGCGTCTGGTCAACAAGGCGCTGGGGGTGCTTCAGGAACATGGGGTCTACGCTCTGATGCTCTTCCTGTTCTCCCGGTCCGGCTCTGAGGACGAGATGGCCAGGAAGATTCGCCCCTGCCTCCATCAGGCTCTGAGGAAATTACCGGCCTTCGGGGGGATGAGCATCCAGGACGACCTGAAATCTTCCCTGGAGTTCTACACCCAGCATGTACTGGGCAACCTGGACACCCTCCTCCTGGTCCGAGACCTCTACGAGCAGATCCTCATCTACACCCGCTACGGCGCGAAAGCGATAGGGAGGTAGGATGGCCTGGGTGCACTACACTTTAAGGTTCCGCCTTCTTTCTCCCCTCCACATCGGCTACCGGAAGGTGGGGAACCTGATGCAGACCCGCTCCTACGTGCCAGGGAAAGTCCTCTGGGGGGCCCTCACGGCGCGCCTCACCCGCGACCTGGGCCAGGGCGCCGATGGCCGGGCCTACCAGAACATTGGGAAACAGGTTCAGGACCACTTCCGCTTCGGTTACCTCTGGCCGTCCCTTGACGGGCAAAGGCTGTATCTTCCCTGGGAACAGGACGACTTTGACTATCTGCTCCTGGGCAGTTACGCCAGCACTGCCCTGGACTACGACCGGCAGGCGGCAGAGGAGGGAAGCCTCCACGAGACGGAGTTCATCGCTCCCGTCGCCCGGGACGGCCGGCCGGTGTATCTCCTCGGCGACCTCTGGGTCCGGGATAATCTTCCCCCCGAACTGGAGAACTGGCGGAAGGCGCTGGGGCGCGTTCAGTTGGGCGGCGAGCGGGCCTACGGGTGGGGACGGGTGCGGCTGGAATCCGACCTGAATGCCGGGAGCCAGTCCTCCACCACCGTTGCTGGGTATTCGTGGGAGGAGAGGGCAGACGAAGTGGTCATCTGCCTGCTCCAGGGGGCTCGGGCTTGCGCCCATGTCCTGGCCGCCGGAAGCGACGCAGTGAGGGAGATGGTCGGGCCGGTGGAGGTCCTGGTCGGCTGGGAGATGAACCCCGCAGGTGGGTTTCAGATAAGCCAGCAACCTCTCGTCTGCT
>JANXAH010000158.1 GCA_025062415.1 Anaerolineae bacterium
CAATCGCTTAAAATGCTACCTAAGATCGCTGGCCCACGAACGAAACCGCTTCGCGGAGCTATGCAACGGCTGGCCGTTACATTTTTCTTTCCAGCCTGCCTGGGGAAACTTTACTAATGCGGGGGGGGGCGGCCCGCCGCAAAGGCGGGCCGCCGCCCGCCGCATTCGTATCGTTGCCCCTGGCAGGCCGGAAAGAACAATGTACCGGCCAGCCGTTGCATCGCTCCACGAAGCGGTTGCGTTCGTGGGCCAGCGATCTTCGGTAGCATTTTACGCGATGGAACGCGCTCCATTTGCAGGAAAACCCTCTTGGGTTATAATATTCTTGGCACAGGGGAAGTGTCGGAACGGGCAGACGAGCGTGACTTAGGATCACGCGGGGTATCCCCGTGCGGGTTCGAGTCCCGCCTTCCCCATTGAATTGCGGCAGCGAGTTGGTCGCTGCCGCAAAATTGTGGTTTTTCAGAACGGAATCCTATCGTGGAGGAAGGATGAGCGAAGCACCCTTTCAGGTTCAGATTGAGCCCGCTGGAACATGCACAATGCGAGTGGTGATTCAACCCTCAGAGGAGCGGGTTCAGCAAGAAATGCGCGCCATCGCGCGCGAAATCTCCGAGCATCGGACGATTCCGGGTTTCCGGAAGGGAAAGGCGCCCTACAGCGCAATTCTGCGCCTCTTCGGCGAAGAGTTCTTGCGCCAGGAGGCCGCCGAGCGGCTCAGTGTACAACTCCTCGCCGATGTTGTGAAGGAGCATAATCTCCGGATGTTCGGGCCTGCTCATTTACGGGAGAAAGAACTGAACCCGATGCGCTTTGTCTATACTGTCTATCAGCCCCCCAGCGTCCGGCTGGGCGATTACCGTTCCCTGCGAGTGGAGTTCCCCTCAGCAGAGGTGAGCGAGGAAGACCTGGCCCGAGCGCTGGAAGACCTGCGCCAGAAGGCCGCAGTCCTGGAACCGGTGGAGGGACGGGGATCTCAGCCGGGTGATGTGTTGGTCATCTCCGTGGAGGGGCGCGATAGCGAAGGCCGTCTCTTCCTGCAGGATCAGTCGGCCGAGGTCGTACTGAATCCCGAAGACGATTACCCGGCTCCGGGCTTCTATCGGGCCTTGGAGGGCATGTCTCCGGGCGAGACCCGGACCTTCCGTTTGCCGATGCCATCAGAGCAGGGAGGTGGAGAGGCGGAGTTTCGGGTCCAACTGGAGGCTCTCTATCGGCGCATTCTGCCCAATATAGATGACGACCTGGCGCGAACGGTGGGCAACTACAACTCCCTGGAGGAGTTAAAGGCAGCCCTTCGTCAGCGGATTCGGGAACAGAAGGAAGAGATGGCCCACGAGAAGTATTCGCTTCAGGTCATAGACCGCCTGGTAGAACAGGCCGAAGTGGAGTATCCTCCCGTGATGCTGGAGGACCATCTGGAATCGCTGTTGCATGAATTTGAGGAAAATATTAAGGCTCGGTATCGGCTCAGCCTTCAGGATTACCTAAAGGCCACTGGGCAGACACTGGACGCTCTGAGGGAGCGCCTGCAGCCTACGGCGGACCGCCAGATTCGGCGCTCACTGGTGCTGGAGGCTCTGGCGAAGGCTGAAGGGCTGGATGTCAGTGAAGAGGAGATAGAGCAGACCATTCAATCCCTCGGCGAGAGTTGGGGCGACCAAGCAGAGGCTGTACGCCGGATGTATCAGGACTCAAAGCAGCGAGAGCGCCTGGGCGACCGGATTCTCTACAATAAGGTCGTCAGCCGCTTAGTAGCAATTGCCAGGGGCGAACCTGTCCTGGAACCTCAGGGGGAGGTACGCGATGCAACTTTATAATGTTATCCCGATGGTGATAGAGTCCACCAGCCGGGGGGAGCGAGCCTACGATATCTATTCCCTCCTCCTGCGCGAGCGGATTGTCTTTCTGGGCATGCCCATTACCGACCAGGTCGCGAACCTGATTATTGCCCAGTTGCTCTTTCTGGACCGGGAGGATCCGGAGCGCGAGATTTCCCTGTATATCCACTCGCCGGGCGGGATCATTCCGGCCGGGCTGGCGATTTACGACACGATGCAACTGATCCGGGCTCCCATTTCCACTATCGCAGTCGGAATAGCGGCCAGTATGGCGACAGTCCTCCTGACTGCAGGCACCAAGGGGCGGCGCTTTGCCCTTCCCCATGCCACTATCCATCTTCACCAGCCGCTGGGGGGCGTGGAGGGGCAAGCTACGGACATAGAGATCGCCGCCCGGGAGATTCTCCGTCAGCGAGCCCTGCTCAACGAACTTCTGAAGAAACACACCGGCCTTTCGGATGAGCAGATAGAGCGATTCACCGATCGCGACTTTTATATGACCGCTGAACAGGCCGTCCAGTACGGTATTATAGATGCGGTCCTTCGCCCTCCGGAAAACAAGGTGAAATAGCAAAGGTGAAAAAGGTCCTTGTTTGGCTTCTATTCCTGCCCTTTCTGATCGCTTGGGCTCCTATCCCCCAGGAGGGAGGGACGACGGAGAGCCCGTCCCAGGTGGTCGTCACCCAGCTGCACCTCTTCCTGCAGCGGGCTGGAGACCGCCTGGAGGTCCATGAGTTCTACCTGGTCAGTAACACCGGTGACCAGGCCTACATCGGCCGGGAGGACCCGCAGACAGGTAGACGATATACCCTGGCCTTCACGCTTCCGCCCAATGCCGCAGACCCAAAAATCCTGGAGCCACCAGAAGAGTACTGGATACGGTTAAATGGGGGCCTTGTCTACACGGGACCCATCTCGCCCGGCGGTCCCTCGCTGGAGATCGCCTTTCAGTATACTCTTTCCTTCACAGAGGGAATGGAGGTGGAGCGAACCTTCCCGGTACAGGTGGCTTCGCTGGGGATTCTGGCCCTCGGTGGTGACCTGGCCGCGGAAGGGGCCGCCCTCACGTCGGGCGGGGTGATGGAGACCAATCAGGGACCGGTTCGGGTCTATACCGCGGGCCCTCTGGCGGCAGGCCAGCCGGTCCGCTTCCGGGTTCGGACAGAGCCCCTGGAGATCGCACCGGCTCCGGAAAGTTCGGCTCCCGCGGCCCGGCCCTCCCGCAACCCGACGACAGAGGCCGCGCTGGGTTTGGTGGCGCTGGCTGTGGCGGTCGTTGTGGCCTACGTCCTGTTGCGGCCTCCGGCTCCGGGCCCTATCCCAGCCTCCGTTCGCAGCCAGATAGAGGCTATTGCTGCGTTGGATGAGGACTATCAGGCTGGGCGGCTGGAAGAGGGGGAGTACCGTCGTCGGCGGGAGGCGCTGAAACAAGAGGCGCTGAAGAAAATCAGAGGGTTGTGGTGGGACAACGGCTGACAGTTGTCCCACCTACACCCTCGCCCGCCGCAGCAGGTTGGCGTTGGTCACCACGCTCACCGACGAGGTCGCCATCGCCGCCTCCGCCAGGACCGGGTGCATCCAGCCGACCACCGCCAGGGGAATCATCACTACGTTGTAGAAGAGGGCCCAGAAGAGGTTCTGCTGAATCTTGCGGAAGGCCGCACGG
>JANXAH010000160.1 GCA_025062415.1 Anaerolineae bacterium
TCTGGGCACCAACGACGTCGGCCACGACATCCTCAGCGAACTGCTCTACGGGGCGCGGGTTTCCCTGATCGTTGCGCTGGCCGCCGGAGCCGGGACCGTCCTGCTGGGCACCTTTATCGGCGGAGTCGCCGGATACATCGGGGGATGGGCCGATCGGGCCCTGATGCGGCTGGTGGACGGAATGCTGAGCATGCCCCGCCTCCCGCTGATGATCCTCCTGGTCACGTTTCTGGGTACCGGCCTCCCCCAGACCATCCTCGTCATCTCCCTTCTCTTCTGGCCGACGACAGCACGGGTCATCCGCGCCCAGGTCCAGAGCATCCGGACGAGGGGCTACGTCCGGATGGCCCGCCTCTTCGGCGGCGGACCGGCCTACGTCTTCCTAAAACACGTCCTTCCCGCGATCGGTCCCCTGGTCGCCTACGGGCTGGTCGTCTCGGCCAGTTCCGCCGTAGCGATAGAGGCCGGCCTGGCCTTTCTGGGGCTGGGGGACCCCACGGTCAAAAGTTGGGGGCTGATGGTCCGCTTCGCCCTCAACCTCCCCGGCCTCTTCCTGACGGACCGGTGGCTCTGGTGGGCTCTCCCTCCGGCCCTCTGCATCACCCTGCTGGTTCTGGCCCTGACCTTTGTGGGCATCGGGTTGGAGCGCAGTCTGAACCCCCGGCTGAACCGGAGGTGGCGGTAGTGCTGGTCGTGCAAGACCTTCGGGTGACCTTTTCGCTGGATGGCTGCTCCAGCATCCGGGCTCTGGACGGCGTCTCCTTCGCGCTGGAGCGGGGTGGCGCGGTAGGAGTCGTCGGTGAGACTGGTGCGGGCAAGACGACGCTGGCCCGGGCCCTGCTGGGGCTCCATCCGCCGGAGTGCGTCCGGGGCTCCATCCGGCTGGACGGCCGGGAACTGATCGGGCTTTCCGAAGAGGAATGGCGCGCCGTCCGCTGGCGCCGCATCGCCCTTGTCGTCCAGTCGGTGGGGACGGCGCTGGACCCGGTCTACCGGGTCGGCGAGCAGATTGCGGAGCCGATGCGGTTCCACCTGGGGCTCTCCCCGGCAAAGGCGTGGGCCCGGGCAGAGGAACTGGCCCGACGGGTGGGACTGGAGCCCCGTCACCTGCGCGCGTATCCCCATCAACTCTCCGGTGGCGAGAAACAACGGGCCCTGCTGGCGATGGCGCTGGGCTGCGACCCGGAGGTGCTGGTGCTGGACGAGCCCACCAGCGGCCAGGACGTGCTCTCCCGTGCCCGTCTGCTGAATCTGCTGGAAGGGCTGCGGCGGGAACGGGGGACGGCTCTCCTGGTCGTTTCCCACGACCTGGGGGCGGTGGCCCGACTGACGGAGGAGGTGGCCGTCCTCTACGCCGGGAAACTGGTGGAGGTCGGTCCCACGGAGGCTGTCTTCGGCGACCCCCGTCATCCGTATACGTGGGGCCTTCTCCATTCCTACCCGGATATGGATACGGCCCGGGACCTGCGGAGCATCCGGGGACTGCCTCCAGACCCCGCCCATCCGCCAGCGGGGTGCCGGTTCCATCCCCGCTGCACCCAGACGGTGGAGCAGTGTCGGCACGAGGAGCCGCCGCTGGTGGAAGTCGCAGGCCGCCGGGTGGCCTGTCACCTGGGCGGCCTTCAGACCCTGCTGCGGGCCGAGTCGCTGCGCAAGGCCTTTCTGGTGGAAAACGGCACTTCCAGGGGCCGCCTGGAGGCGATCCAGGACGTCTCCCTGGAAATCCGGGAGGGGGAAGTCGTCGCGCTGGTGGGAGAGACGGGAAGCGGCAAGACCACCCTGGGGCGGATGCTGGTGGGGCTTCTTTCCCCCGACGGGGGTCGCATCATTCTGGAGGGGCGGGACCTGGCGGCGGTCCGGGGGGATGAACGGCGGTGGCTCTCCCGTCGGGTCCAGTTGATTCCCCAGGATCCCTTTGACGCTGTCAGCCCCCGAATGACGGTGGCCCAGATCGTCCGGGAGCCGCTGGATATTCAAGGGATCGGCACGCCTCCGGAGCGGGAGGAACGGGTCCGCCGAGCGCTGGAGGCCGTGGGACTCCCCACCGACCCGACGTTCCTCTCCCAGCGGGCCCACGAACTCAGCGGCGGGCAACTCCAGCGGGTTGTCATCGCCCGCGCGCTGGTCCTGGAGCCCAAACTCCTCATCGCCGACGAGCCGGTGGCGATGCTGGACCCCAGCGAGCAGGCCCGGGTGATGAACCTGCTGAAGGAAATCCAGGTGGAGCGGGGGCTGGCGATGCTGCTTATTTCCCACGACCTGGCCCTGGTCCGGAAAGTCGCCGACCGCATCCTGGTGATGCACAAAGGTCGGATCGTAGAAGAAGGACCTGGGAGCCAGATCGTGACCCGCCCAACCCATGAACACACCCGCGCGCTTGTGGAAAGCGCGCCGCGGCTGGGGAAGAAATGAGGCAAGAGAAGTTCCTGCATCCTGAATCCAGACCAAAAAAGGAGGTTAACTATGTTTAGGAAAGTTTGGCTTTCCTTTTTTGTTCTACTGGCCCTGGCATTGACAGCGTGCCGGCCTATTGCGCCCTCTCCGACGGCGACTGTTCCGCTGCCGGTGGCTACCCCAACTCCTACGCCTGTGCCTCCTTCTTACGTGGAAGTCCTGCGGGTGCCCGGCGGTGGGTACTGGGGCCATCCTTCGCCCTTCGGGTTCGTCCGGGGGCCGGGCTATATGCGCGCCTCCCTCATCTTTGACACCCTGGCCTGGCGGGACGCCAGCGGTAAAACCATCCCCTGGCTGGCCACCGACTGGACCGTCTCCGCAGACCAGAAGACCTGGACCTTCACCCTGCGAGAGGGCGTGAAGTGGCACGACGGCCGGC
>JANXAH010000177.1 GCA_025062415.1 Anaerolineae bacterium
GGCGCCCAACACTCTGCTTCGTGCATCCTACTCTGCTGGGCGGGAACGGCCGCGCCCGGCCGATACGGGTCGGCGAGGTGGAGGTCCGGCCCTCGCGCGCCATCCTGCCCGATCACATCTGGGTGCAATGACAGAATGACCAAATGACAGAATGACCAAATCGGTGTCTTATCTGCGTTTATCTGTGTCTGAGGTGGTAACTCGCGACCTGGCTGGGAAGCGAGTGGTGGTGCTGGGGCTGGCGCGGCAGGGGATGGCGATGGCCCGGTTCCTGGCCCGCGCCGGGGCCCAGGTCACCGTCTCCGATTTGAAGACTAAGGCGGAACTGGCCGATGCGATCGCCGCTCTGGCCGACCTGCCCGTTCGCTACGTGCTGGGCGGGCATCCGATGTCGCTCCTGCGGGGGACCGACCTCATCTGCGTCAGCGGCGGGGTGCCGTTGGACATCCCACTGCTGGTGGAGGCTCAGAAGAAGGGGATTCCGCTGGCCAGCGACGCACAGTTGTTCCTGGAGCGCTGCCCTGCTACGGTCATCGGCATCACCGGCTCCGCAGGCAAGACAACGACAACTGCGCTGGTGGGGGAGATGTGTCGGGCTGCCGGGCGCAGAACCTGGGTCGGCGGCAACATCGGCAACCCGCTTCTGGACGACCTGGAGAATATCGCGCCCGACGACCTGGTGGTGATGGAACTCTCCAGTTTCCAACTGGAACTGGTGACGGTGAGCCCTCCGGTGGCCGCGGTGCTCAACATTACGCCCAACCACCTGGACCGACACAAGACGATGGAGGCGTACATCGCGGCCAAACGGCGCATTGTCGCCTTCCAGAAGCCGGAGGACTGGGCCGTCCTGGGGTTTGACGACGCCAACGCGCGGGCGATGGCGCTGGCGACACCGGCGCAGGTGGTCTTCTTCAGCAGCAGGGCCCAGGTGGACCGGGGTGCCTACAAGACCAACGGCCAACTGGCCCTGCGGCTGGGGGATACCGAGGAGGTCATCTGCCAACGGGAGGAGGTCCGGCTTCGGGGCGACCACAACCTGCTGAACGTCCTGGCGGCCTGCGCGCTGGCGGGGATCGTGGGCGTGCCGGTGGAGGCGATGCGGCAGGTGATCCGAACGTTCCCCGGTGTGGAGCACCGGCTGGAGTTTGTCCGGGAATGGCGCGGGGTCCAGTGGTACGATGATTCCATCGCCACGGCGCCGGAGCGGGTGGTGGCGGCTTTGCGGTCGTTCACCGAGCCTATCGTCCTTCTGGCTGGGGGACGGGATAAGAAACTGCCCTGGGAGGAGTTCGCGCGGGAGGCCGTGCAGCGGGTTCGCTACCTCATCACCTTCGGCGAGGCTGGGGAGATGATCGCCGGAAAGGTGGAGGAGGCCGCGCGGGCCGTTTCGGGACAATTGGAGGGAATCCAGCGGGTGCGGACGCTGGAGGAGGCAGTGGAGGCCGCTGCGCGGGTTGCCCGTCCGGGAGACGTGGTACTCCTCTCCCCCGGCGGGACCAGTTTTGACGCCTTCCGGGACTTTGCCGAGCGCGGCGACCGGTTTAAGGAACTGGTGTGGAGTTTGGACACGAATTTGCACGGAAACACGAATTTCACGAATTTCACGAATTTACACGAAAATAGATAGTTTGATTTCTAATTTGTGTCATTCGTGGCCAAAAATCTATTTTGTTTCGTGTAATTCGTGTCATTCGTGTCATTCGTGGCTGAAAGCGTCCATGAGAGAATCCCGACCGCCCGATTATCTGCTGATGCTGACCACCGCGGCCCTGGTGTCGCTGGGGCTGCTGATGGTCTACAGCACGACCTTTGACTGGGGGTATAGCGATTTCCGCGACCCACTTTACTGGCTCAAGCGGCAGATGCTGTGGGTCGTGGTGGGCGTCTTCGTCGCCGTGGTGCTGGCCCGGACGGACTACACCCTCTGGCGGGATTGGGCTGTGCCGCTGCTGGGCGGGACCCTTGTCCTGCTTCTGCTGGTGCTTCTGGTGGGTCGGCCGCAGTGGGGAGCCCAGCGTTCCCTGTTGGGGGGCTCCGTTCAGCCAGGGGAACTGGCAAAGGTCGCAACGGTCATCTACGCGGCTGCGTGGGCCTCGTCCAAAGGGGAACGCATCCGGGAACTTTCTTATGGCCTGATTCCCTTTTCCGTCTGGATGGGGCTGGTGGCCGGACTGGTAGCCCTGCAGCCGGACCTGAGCGCGGTGGCTGTTCTGGTTTTTTCTGGATTTCTGGTCTTTTTCCTCTCCGGCGCGCATATCGGGCAGTTGGTGGTCGCCGGGCTGATGGGTGCCGCAGTCTTCTGGGGGCTGATCACCGCCTACCCCCACGCGCACGAACGGTTTGCGGCCTTCCTGGCCGGGCTGAAGGACCCGTCGCTTCTCCCGTACCACCCTCAGCAGGCGCTCTATGCGCTGGCCAGCGGTGGGCTTTTCGGCATAGGATTGGGGGAGGGACGAGTGAAGTTCTACCTGCCCGCCGCCCATACCGACGCTGTCTTCGCCGTCGTCGGCGAAGAATTGGGGCTGATGGGGTGTCTGCTGGTGATGGGACTGTTCGGCGTGCTGGCATGGCGGGGGTTCCGCATCGCGCTGCGGGCGAAGGACAGTTTCGGGGGACTGCTGGCCGCAGGGCTGACAGGGCTCCTGGTCTTCCAGGCCGTGCTCAATATGGGGGTCATCGCGTCTCTCTTGCCGTTCACCGGGACCAACCTGCCGTTCGTCAGCATGGGCGGTTCGTCGCTGGTGACTTCGCTGGCGGCAGTGGGGCTTCTGGAAAGCGTCGTCCGGGGGCGCCCGCCTCGCCGCTGGAAGGGAGAGGAGGTTCCACCCCAAAGAGTGCAGAGGGCGCAAAGTGAAACCTCTCCGCGTTCTCTGCGCTCTCTGCGGTGAAGGTGGTCAGTGGTCAGTCGTTAATGGTCAGTGGTCAAGAGACGATGTTTCTCTGGATGGCTGGGGGTGGAACGGGCGGGCATGTCTATCCGGGCCTGGCGGTTCTCCAGGCGCTGCGGGCGAAGGGGCCGGTAGACGTATTGTACGTGGGTGGTCGGGGGAGCGTGGAGGAGCAGCTGGCCGCCCGTTCAGGGCTCCCCTTCGCCGGAATCCCGGCCGGTGGGGTGCACGGGCTGGCACCCTGGCGGGCCGCTGTCAACCTGATCAAACTGGCGCGGGGGTTCCTGACAGTGCTGCAACTGGGCCGTCGGCGTCGGCCAGACGCGCTTTTTGTCACCGGAGGGTACGCCAGCGTGCCCGTGGCCCTGGCGGCCTGGGCCCTGCGGGTGCCGATTCTGCTGTATCTGCCCGACATTGAGCCCGGGCTGGCGGTACGGTTCATCGCCCGCCTGGCGACCCGCATCGGGGTCACCGTAGAGGATTCCCGGGCCTTCCTGCCGGCCCACAAAGTCGTGGAAACGGGCTATCCAGTCCGGCCCGAGTTCGCCGGGATCAACCGGACAGCGGCACGAGCGGCGCTGGAGTTGCCGGAAGGGGAACGGGTGCTTCTGGTCTTCGGAGGAAGCACAGGGGCCCGGAGCATCAACCAGGCCGTGGTGGAGAACCTGGATGCGCTGCTGGAGATGGCGCACGTGGTCCACATCAGTGGAGAGCGGGATTGGCCCTGGGTGGCGGCGCAGCGGGATACACTTCCGGCGAGTGCACGGAGCCGCTACTATCTCTACCCATATCTGCACGGAGTGGCGATGGGACAGGCACTGGCTGCGGCAGACCTGGCCGTCTGTCGGGCGGGGGCGTCCACGCTGGGGGAGTTGCCGTACTTCGGCCTGCCCGCTGTTCTGGTTCCCTATCCCTACGCCTGGCGCTACCAGCGGGTGAACGCCGAATGGCTGGCCTCGCGCGGCGCAGCCGTCGTCCTGGAGGACGCGCGGCTGAAGGAAGAGTTGGTGCCAACGGTGCGGTCGCTTCTGGGAGACCCCGCGCGGCTGGCCGGGATGCGGGAGCGCGTGCTGGCCCTGGCCCGCCCCAACGCGGCGAAGAGGCTGGCCGAAATTCTTTGTAGTTTCCAGCGCAGTGCAGGAAAGGGGGCGGTATGATCCCGCTCAATACCTTCTTCTGGCTGGTCCTCCTGCTGTTTGCCTTCATCGGCGCGCTGCGGGGATGGGTGCGGGAGTTGCTGGTCACCCTGGCCATTATCTCCGCCCACTTCCTGCGCTGGCTGGCGTTGAACATCATTCCGTTCGTGAAGGACTACCTGCACGGGCGTTCAGCTCTGGACCACTTCTATATCTTCAGTACGCTGTTTGTCGTTATGGCGATGTTTGGTTATGCCGGACCTGTGATGTCGCCCTATCTGGCGGGGAAAGCGCGGCGGGAGAAGATTCAGGACCTGCTCCTGGGGTTTGTCTTTGGCGCGGTCAACGGATACCTGCTGGCGGGGACAATTTGGGGATTTATGCACTTTGCCGGGTACAACATCTGGGGAATCTTGCCCCCTGACCCCGGTTCGCCCGCCTACCAGTTCGCCACCAACTTTCTGCCCTATGTCTGGATGAGCGACACGCTGCTGCTCATCCTGACGGGGGTCACATTGATTGTGGTGTTAGTGGTGCTCCTGTGAGGAGGAACAATGGGAGATGAAATCTTGCAGATTCGGCGA
>JANXAH010000187.1 GCA_025062415.1 Anaerolineae bacterium
GCCATACCTGGCCCGCAGTCTGGGCGCGTATGGGAGGATCCTTCTGGGCCTGGGCCGGGCGCTGGAGGCCCGGGAGGCCTTCGCGGAGGGGCTCCGGGCCGTCCTTCCCTTCGCCCGCGCGCTCCCCGCCGCCTTCGGCGAACTGGCTGCGGCGCTCCTGGCGGATTATCTCCAGGCCTGTGGAGAGGCGGGGGCGGAGCCGGAGGCGGGTCTGGTGGAGGAGGTCGCCCAGCAGATCGGGCAACCTCCGTTCGTCCATCCCGCCGTGGTGGAACTGGCACCTCTGCTTCTGGCGGTGGTCGCCCTGGCGCGGGGGGAAGTGGGGCCGGAGGTGGCCCGGCTGGTGGAAAGCGCGCTGGCCCAGATGGGGGAGCACGCCGAGCGGCGGGCGCTGATGGAGGCGCTGAAACGGCTGGCAGCAGGGGAGCGGAACCCCCAGGCCCTGCGCCAGGGCCTGGCGCTGGACGAGGTGGACGAGCAGGCCCTTTCCCTGGCGGAGAGGGTGGTGATGGATGAGCGGGCGCAGGCTCTGCTGGCGGCGATGATGCATGCACTGGTGGCGGCGCTGGAGAGCGCCGGTGGAGGTGCCGCCGGCGAAACGTCGGGCGACTCCGGGCTCGGGGAAGGCTCTCGCCTCCCTCCATAGGCGTGAGAGCGAATCTGAACATTCGGGTTCTCCGGGGGCCCGCAGCACCGTAACGCAGGCCGCCGGGCCTGTGAATCTTCACGACAGGCGAACAGCCTGTGCTGCGTGGCCTTCGGCGCGGGGCGAAACCAGGCCCCTGCCCGCGGTGTGCCCATTTCTGCGAGTTTTTTGCAGTGCTTAACACCGCGCCAGCCTCCTTGTGTTTCCGGAGGACTGAAGTAAAATACCCTCACAAAATCTGCGTCGCTCTGTGTTCCAATCCACCTTCGGGAGGAGTCCTTTGCCGGGCAAAGAGATAGGAATAGACCTGGGAACGGTAAATGTGCTGGTCTATGTTCGGGGCCAGGGGGTCGTTCTGCAGGAGCCATCGGTGGTGGCCATCTCCGTACCGGAGCGGAAGATTATCGCTGTGGGGGAGGAGGCTCGGGCGATGCTGGGCCGTACCCCGGAGACGCTGGAGGTCGTCCGCCCCCTGCGGGATGGCGTCATCGCCAACTACACGGTCACGGAGCGGATGCTCCGGTATTTCATCCGGAAGGTCGCCGGGCCCTCCTGGCTCTTCAAGCCCCGGGTGATGATCAGCGTTCCCTACGGGGTGACCAGCGTGGAACGGCGCGCCGTCCGGGAGGCCGCGCTGGATGCGGGGGCTGGGCGGGCCCACCTGATTCCGGAGCCGCTGGCTGCGGCCATCGGAGCGGGGCTTCCGGTGGATACGCCAGCGGGCAACATGGTGGTGGACCTGGGGGGCGGCGCCAGCGAAGCGGCCGTCGTGGCGATGTACGGCATCGTCGTGGCCCACTCGGTGCGTGTCGGGGGGCTCAAACTGGACGAGGCCATCATCAACTACGTCCGCCGCAAGTACAACCTGCTCATCGGCCAGCCGACGGCGGAGGAGGTGAAAATCCGCATCGGGAGCGCGCTTCCGCTGGACCCACCCCTCAAGATGGAGGTTCAGGGCCGGGATCAGGTCAGCGGGCTCCCGCGCATTGTGACGATGAGTTCCGACGAGGTGACTGAGGCCATCGCGGAGCCGCTCTCGGCGATGATCGGGGTCATCAAGGCGGTGCTGGAGCGGACGCCGCCGGAACTGGCCTCCGACATCATTGAGCGGGGGATCGCGCTGGTAGGCGGGACGGCACTGTTGCGTAAGATAGACGAACTGGTGACCCGCGAGACGGGCGTACCCGCGTGGGTGGCCGAGGCGCCGATGGCCTGCGTCGCCCTGGGCGCCGGGAAGGCCCTGGAACAGTACGAGATTCTCCGCCGCAGCGTCCCGGATATGGACGCGTAGAGAAGGGGGGGGGGGGGGGGGGGGGGGGGCGCCCCCCCCCCCCACCCCCCCCCCCCGCCCCCCCCCCCCCCCGGCGGCGGGGGGGGGGCCATGGGTTGAAGTCCCAACCCCCGGGGTGGGGGTCTTGTGGGCCTGGGGTTTTTTTTTGGGGGGGGGGTAAAGGGGGGGCCGCGGGGGCGCCGCGGCTGGGGCGCACGTC
>JANXAH010000023.1 GCA_025062415.1 Anaerolineae bacterium
ATAGAGGGCCGGGTTGTTCTGGATGGGCAAGAACTGCCCATCTGGGATATGGAGCGCATGCGAGAGTTTCGCTACCGGCACGTCTCCCTCATCCCCCAGTATGCGATGAACGCCCTGAACCCGACCCGGAAAATCGGGAAGATGATCGCCGAACTCCTGGCAAACCGGGGAGTCCGCTACGAGGACATCCTGCCCGAACTGAAGCGGCGTCTGGACCTGGTCCAGTTGACCCACGACGTCCTGAAGATGTACCCGATAGAACTCTCCGGGGGGATGAAGCAGCGGACGGTGATGGTGATTTCTACTCTGTTGAACCCCTCCCTTCTCATCGCGGACGAAATCACCTCGGCCCTGGATGTATCCACACAAAAGGCGGTCTGCGAGATGCTGGTGGAGTTCCGGGACCGGGGGTTCGTGAAGAGCACCATCATTATTACTCACGACATCTCCATCCTCTATCAGATCGCCGACTCCATCTTAGTGATGTACGCGGGTCAACTTTCAGAGAAGGCGCCGACGGAGACGATTTTCCGGGACGCGCGCCATCCCTACACCCAGTTGCTTATTGGTTCCCTTCCCAAGGTCGGCGTGCGCCATCAGGAGGAACGGCTGCGGGGGATTCCCGGCTCTCCCCCCCAACTGCTGAACCCACCGCCAGGGTGCCGGTTCCGGGAACGGTGCCCTGTCGCCTTTGACCGCTGCGTGGAAGTTCCGCCCTTCCTTGAAATTTCACCGGGCCATTTCGTAGCCTGCTGGAGGGCCTACTGATGCTGTCTCTGGAACGGGTCACCAAAATCTACCGGCTCGGCGCCTTCGGCCTCAAGAAACTGATCGCGGTCCGCGACGTCAGTTTTGAAATCGGTGAGCGGGAGATCGTTTCCCTCATCGGCGAAAGCGGAAGCGGCAAAAGCACAATCGGGAAACTTATCCTCCGCCTCATCCCCATCACGTCCGGCACGATCCGGTTTGAGGGCACAGACATTTCCACTCTGAAGGGCCCTGCCCTCAAAGAGTACTACCGGAAAGTCCAGGGCGTCTTCCAGGATCCCTTCGCCTCTTTCAACCCCATCTTCAAGGCAGACCGGATTTTCCGGATGGTTCACGACGAGTTCTACCCGGAAATGAGCCTTCGGGAGTGGGCCGATAAAGTGGAGGGGGCCCTGCGGGCAGTGGGCCTCAATCCCCCGGACGTACTGAACAAGTTTCCCCATCAGTTGAGTGGCGGACAACTTCAGCGCTTCCTGGTCGCCCGCGCGCTGTTGCTGGACATCCGGCTGCTGGTCGCCGACGAGATTATCAGTATGCTGGATGCCTCCACCCGCGTGGACGTACTCAACCTGCTGGCGGACCTGCGGGCCCGGGGGCTTTCCATCCTGTTCATCACTCACGACCTTTCCCTCGGCTACTACATCAGCGACCGGGCTGTCATTCTCTACCGGGGCCGCATTGCTGAAATGGGCCCGACGGACAAAGTCTACAACCGCCCGCTCCATCCCTATACGGAGATGCTGATGGAGTCGGTCCCCCGGCTGGACCGGAAATGGGAGGAGGGAGTCCGAATGGAGCGGGAGGGAGACCTCTCCCTTTCCGGGGCAGTTGGATGTGTGTACGCAGGCCGCTGTCCGGAGGCGATGGAGATGTGCCGTCGGGAAGAGCCGGAACTGCGAGAGGTGGAAACGGGCCACTTCGTGGCCTGCTGGGCGAGGTGAGCCGGGGTACACGCCGCAGGGCTGCAGGTCGCAGGGCGCAAGTCACAACGCAAAGGGAGGTGCAGAGAATGATTCAGGCCATTGGCCCCGCTCTTCCCAATATCCCCTGGGAGGATCGCCCCCCAGGGTGCTCCGACGTCGTCTGGCGCTACAGCAAAAACCCTATCGTCACCCGGGACGCTGTCCCCGGGGCCAACAGTATTTTCAACAGTGCAGTGGTCCCCTTCCAGGGAAAGTTCGCTGGGGTCTTCCGATGCGATAACACGGCGCGGGATATGCAACTGCACGCTGGCTTCAGCGACGACGGTATCCACTGGCAGATAGAGCCCCAGCGCATCCGGTTCGTTTGTGATGACCCGGAGATTGGGGAATTCGTCTACGGCTATGACCCGCGCGTCTGCTGGATAGAGGACCGGTATTATGTCACCTGGTGCAACGGGTACCACGGCCCAACCATCGGCGTGGCCTATACCTACGACTTCCGGACCTTCTATCAGTTGGAGAACGCTTTCCTGCCCTACAACCGCAACGGAGTCCTCTTCCCGCGCCGGATCAACGGGAAGTACGCGATGTTGAGTCGCCCCAGCGACCGGGGGCACACTCCCTTCGGAGACATCTTCTACAGCGAGAGCCCGGATATGGTCCACTGGGGATGTCACCGGTTCGTGATGGCCCCGGTGGGGGGCTGGCAATCCACCAAAATCGGTGCTGGCCCCGTGCCTATAGAGACGTCGGAGGGTTGGCTCCTCATCTACCACGGCGTCCTGACTTCCTGCAACGGCTTCGTCTACAGTTTCGGCGCGGCGCTCCTGGACCTGGAGAAGCCCTGGAAGGTCATCTACCGGACCCGGCCCTATCTGCTGAACCCGCGGGAGTATTATGAGTGCGTGGGAGATGTGCCCAACGTGGTCTTTCCCTGCGCAGCGCTGGTGGACCCGCCGACGGGCCGGATGGCGATCTACTACGGCGGCGCCGACACGGTCACCTGCCTGGCCTTCGCCTATCTGCACGAAGTGGTGGAGTTTGTGAAGGAGAATTCCCTCTGAAATTTTCGGTGCTGGCAATAGGGCCATTGCACCGCAAAATTCTTGTCTGGGATGTTTTGCCGCTCCGGCGTTGCTGGAGCGGCAAAATAAAGCCTCTGTTTGGGAGCGCTCTCAAATCGGAGCGATGGGGACAACTGCTTGCAGTTTCCCACGTTACGGTTTTGGCGAGGAGGCGGTAATGCGGTTCGGTTACTTTGACGACGAGCGCCGGGAGTACGTCATCACCCGCCCGGATACTCCGCTTCCCTGGATCAATTATCTGGGCTGCGAGGAGTTCTTCGGCATTATCTCCAACACTGCCGGAGGATACTGCTTCTTTCGGGACGCGCGCCTGCGCCGCCTGACCCGCTACCGTTATAACAACGTCCCTCTGGACTGCGGCGGCCGGTACGTCTACATCCGGGATAACGCGACGAGCGATTTCTGGTCCCCCACGTGGCAACCGACCCGAACCCCCCTGGAGGCGTACTTCTGTCGCCACGGCCTGGGCTACACGGTTATCGGTTCCACCTACCAGGGGATAGCGGCTCAAATTCGCTACTTTGTCCCTCTGGGCGCCTCGCTGGAAATCTGGGACCTGACGGTGACCAATCGGAGGGATCGGCCCGCTATCCTCTCCCTCTTCTCCGCGGTGGAGTTCTGCCTCTGGAACGCGCTGGACGATATGACCAACTTCCAGCGCAATTTCAGCACGGGGGAGGTGGAGATAGAGGACGGGGTCATCTACCACAAGACGGAGTACCGGGAGCGGCGCAATCACTTCGCCTTCTTTGCCTGTTCGGAACCCCTGGCGGGGTTTGACACCCAACGGGAGGCCTTCCTGGGCCCCTACCGGGGATGGGACCGGCCCCTGGCAGTAGAGCGGGGGGAATCCTTCAACTCCCTTGCCCACGGCTGGGCACCGATGGGCTCCCACCACGTCCGGCTGACTCTGGCACCAGGGGAAAGCCGACGGATCCTCTTTCTCCTGGGCTACCACGAGAACTCGCCCCAGGAGAAATTTGATCCCCCGGAGTCGCTGCGCATCAACAAAAGAACAGTGCTCCCCATTATCCGGCGGTATCTGGACGCGGCAAACGTGGACGCGGCTTTTGAAGCGCTGCAGGACTACTGGGGCCAGTTGCTGAACTGCCTGCAGGTCCAGACTCCCGATGTCCACACAAACCGTATGGTCAACATTTGGAACCCCTATCAGTGTATGGTGACTTTCAATCTCTCCCGTTCGGCTTCTCTGTTTGAATCGGGCATCGGACGGGGGATCGGGTTCCGGGACTCCAACCAGGACCTGCTGGGTTTTGTCCATATGGTGCCGGAACGGGCCCGGCAGCGTATCCTGGACCTGGCGGCGACGCAACTGGAGACGGGAGGCGCGTACCACCAGTACCAGCCGCTGACGAAACGGGGGAACAACGAGATCGGGAGCGGCTTCAACGATGACCCCCTCTGGCTGGTGTTGAGCGTGGCCGCCTATCTGAAGGAGACGGGGGACACAGGTATTCTGGACGAACAGGTTCCCTACGACAACCGGCCGGGGACGGAGGAGCCCCTCTACGGTCACCTGGAGCGGGCCATCCGCTACACGCTGGAGCGGCTGGGGCCGCATGGGCTCCCTCTCATCGGCCGCGCCGACTGGAACGACTGCCTGAACCTGAACGTTTTCTCCGATCAGCCCGATGAGTCCTTCCAGACGGCGCCGCTGCGGCGGGACGGAACGGTGGCGGAGTCGGTCTTTATCGGGGGGCTCTTTGTGCTGGCGGCGCGGGAGATGGCGGAGATCGCCCGGTTGCGGGGGCTGGAGGAGGACGCGGCAGGCTACGAGGCCACAGCCAACGAGATGGCCCGCCGGGTGCTGGAACACGGCTGGGATGGGGAGTGGTTCCTGCGGGCGTACGACGCCTTCGGGGAGAAGGTTGGCTCAAGGGAGTGCGCCGAAGGAAGAATTTTCGTTGAGCCCCAGGGGATGTGCGTGATGGCAGGGATCGGGCTGGAGGATGGGCGGGCCCGACGGGCACTGGAGTCGGTCCACCGATATCTGGCGACGGAGCACGGGATTATCCTTCAGCAACCGGCCTACTCCCGCTACGACATCCGGCTGGGGGAGATCTCTTCGTACCCGCCGGGGTACAAGGAGAACGCGGGGATTTTCTGCCACACGAATCCGTGGGTGATGATTGCGGAGACGGTGGTGGGGAACGGGGACCGGGCCCACGACTATTATCTGCGCATCAATCCCTCCGCTCGGGAGGGGATCAGCGAGGTTCACCGCTGTGAGCCCTACGTCTACGCGCAGATGATTGCGGGACGGGACGCGCCGACTTTCGGGGAGGCGAAGAACTCGTGGCTGACAGGGACGGCGGCGTGGAACTATGTCGCCATCACTCAGCACATCCTGGGCATCCGACCGACCTTCCGGGGACTTCGGGTCGCTCCGGTGATCCCATCGGGATGGTCCGGCTTCACGGCGCGCCGGGTCTTCCGCGGGGTGACGTATCACATCACGGTGCGGCGGGTCGGGCCGGGAAACCGGGTCCGGTTGTGGGTGGACGGAGCACCGGTGGACGGGGACGTGGTGCCGCTGCCGGGGCCGGGAGTTACCGATGTGCGGGTGGAGGTGGAGGTAGGGGAGAGTTGACCCTGAACTGTGGGGGGGGGGGGGGGGGGGGGGGGGGGGGGGGGGGGGGGGGGGGCGGGGCGGGCCGCGGGCCGGCGCCGCCCCCCCCCCCCCCCCCCCCCCCCCCCCCCCCCCCCGCCCCATCTCCCGCCCCGGATACGACGTGCCAGGCGCTTCGGAAGTGCCTGGCACGTTTTTTCTTACAGGCGCGCGTGTTTCTCGGCATGGAGACGGAGCACCCGCTCCTGAACCTCGGCCAGGTACCCGCCGCGCAGGGGAAACCACTGCAGGAGGAATGCCCCCAGGATGAGGGCCAGGCCGGGGATGAGGCCAGCGAGGGCCTTGATGCCAAAGATCGCGCTGGGGGGCTGGGGAGCCATCATCCCACCCGTCGCCTCGCGCGGGATGAACCCCGTTGCGTCCAGCACGAACGCGATCAACGCAAGAGCAATGGACTGAGCGGGTTTGGTCAGCAGCGCGTTCACTCCAAAGAAGGCCCCCTCGCGCCGGACGCCGGAACGGAGTTCGTCCTCGTCGGCGACCTGGGCGAAGAGGACGTTGGTCAGGGTCTGGGGGCCGGCCAGGCCGAACCCCGCCACAGCCAGACAGAGGGGGATCAGGGCGTTCGGCACAACAGTGATGAGGGCGAGGGCAGTGCCCGCCACCAGCAGGAGCAGTTGCTGGGTTCCCACCACGCCCAGCCGCCGTCGGATAAACGCTGTGACCGGGACGCCGATGAAAAGGGGGAGAAAGACCGCAGCCAGGAGCGGCAGCGCGCTCATGTTGAGGACGTAGTCCGCCAGATAAAAGAGCATCCCGGTGACCAGCGACTGCATCAGGATGGACATAAAGTTCTGGGAGACAAGGATCAGGAAGGATTTACTGGTGAAGGTGTAGCGGACCGCTGCGCCCAGGGGGAGGGGCTGGTCCACCCGGTAGAACTCCGGCCGTTCCCGGACCTTGAGGGTAGTCGCCAGGATGAGCAGGGCGCTGGCCACCCCCAGCACAACCATCGCGACCTGTAGGGGCAGGAAAGAGGGGGAGGAACCTGCCTTGGGGCGGAACATTTCCGGGACGATGAAGCCGATGAGGAACCCCAGCAGGCCGAAGAGGGAGGCGGAAATCTGGAGATGATGACGCTCTACGTCGGACTCGGAGACTTCGGGAAGGAGGGCGGAGTAGACCAGCCCGATGATGGTGTAGCAAGTATCGTAGAGGAGCATGGTGACCAGCATCCACCCGAAAAGGGCGACCGGGCTGGCCTGCCGGGGGGCCATCCAGACCAGGATGAAGGTAAGGGCGAGAAAGGGAGCGGTATAGCGCATGTAAGGAATCCGGCGCCCTCGGCGGGAGCGGGTGCTATCAGTGATGTAGCCGAAGAGGGGGTCGTTGAGAGCGTTCCAGACTGCGTAAACAACGGAGACGATCCCAATCCAGCGGGCCGAAAGGCCCAGGTAGTCCTGGTAGAAGATGGGAAGGAGCGCTCCGTAGGTACCGGAGACCAGGGAAGTGCCCAGAGCGGCCAGGCCCCAGATGACTTTGTAACCCAGGCTCAGGCGAACTGGCTGAGGGGTTTCGGGAAAGGGTTGGCTCATGGCTATTTCTCCTGTTCGCAAGGGGAAGCCCCTGCGATAGAGAGGTAGAGTATATGGGCTACATCTGGCTCAGGGCTTTCAGCAGGTCCGTCAGTTCGGCGACGGCACGGCGGTAGAGGCTGGGGGCCTCCCGCCGCAGCCGCTGAAAGTCCGAGGCGACCCGCCCACCAGAGGCGAAGAAGGCCAGCGCTCCCAGCAGGCTGATCCCGTCCACCGAAGAACCTTTCAGGGTACCTTTGGGGTCAAAGAGCAGGAAGGGGTAGTCGGGGTCAGCGATGACGAAGCCGCCAGGGAGGTCAAACTGGGTGGCCGCGAAGCAGATTTCCATCAGCGCTTCGTCCGATGCGTCCGGACCTGCGATGGCAGCGGGGTCAAAGGCAATAGCCTCCAGGATGGAAATCCGGCAGGAGACTCCCCATCGTCGGACACGCAGGACGCAGCCAGCCTGACCCACGCGCACGGGCTCGCAGACCGCAGCGTACCCCTGGGGCAACTGAAGGGTGACGGCGTACTCCCGCAGCGTCCCATCCTCGGAGACGGTCCAGTAGCAGGCGTACCAATCCTCCACGGGGTAGCAGCCGGGCATATTGTTGAGTACTCGCGCGTCCGGCGCAGCCCGGCTGGGTCGGAAAATGTCGCCGATCCGGAAGGGAACTACCATCGTCCACTTCCTGCGGTTGTGATTATACCAGCCTGCTGGATGAGCGTCAAATGGTCTGGGCTGAGGTAGGGATGCAAATTCCGAGTCAACATCAGGGCCATAGGGGAGGTTGGAGGCCGCTTTGGCATAAGCCTTGTGCAACTCCTTGGAAGTGGAAACGGGTTATCTGGCGGGGGTAATGGGGTGACGTCAATCCCCTACCGGAACCCACAGCACATCCTCCTCGGATCGCTCTGCAACCGCCCACCGCTCCAGAGTGTCCATCCAATAAGTCCCGTACGTAGCCAGACCCGTTTCTGATCGGGGACTGCGGGAAAACGGTGGCGCTGGACAATGATGTCCCCTGGTTGCCAGATGACGGGGGGTACCCCCAGGCCATCGTTCTGACCGATCATCCCTCCAGTCTCGCTCAGAAGATGTCCCATAGATGGATTTGGAGAAATCCAGAGACCATCCTTCCAACTTCTCCACAGGAATTTGCGGTTTCCATAGTTAGAAGGTCAGGGCGTTGAAGACGTTCAGCAGAGGCGGATGTCCGTGCTGCGGGAGAAGCCAGAAGGCCTTTGTTCCCTGCTTCAAAATGCTGTATCCGGCCGCAAGATGCGCAGGCTCATCCGAGGTCAGAGAAAGCGGACGGGCCCCCAGAACCAGAAGGGCGAAGAGGAGCGGGAGCGAGCCAACGGCAATCCCATAAACGAAGTTCCAACGCACCCAGGCCTCCTTCAGGGAATATGGCGGACATGTTCTAAAAACCGAGGACTTCCCTGTACGCCCTTTCCACCTGGGCGATCATTCTTTCCTGGGTAAACTCCGCTTCCACGCGCGCCCGCCCGGCCTCTCCCATCCGTTGCCGCAGGTCGGGGTTCTCCAAAAGGTTGCGGAGAGCGGCGGCCAGGGCCTGAGGATCGCGCGGAGGGACAACAAGGCCGGTCACCCCGTCCTGAACGACCCAGGAGGTGCCGGTTCCCACCTCCGTGGTGACGCAGGGGAGGCCGGAGGCCATCGCTTCCAGCAGGACGGTCCCGAAGGCCTCCGCACGGGCGTTGGCGGGCAGGACGAAGATGTGGGCCCGGTGATAGAGGGTAGGCAGGGCCGCGTCGTCCACTTCGCCCAGAAAGTGGACCCGGTCGGAGAGGCCCAGGCGGGCTGCTCCATCGGCCCAAACGGGCCCCATCGGCCCCTCGCCAACGACGTTCAGGTGGACACCGGGGAGGTCCCGCAACGCTTCCAGAAGGGTGTCCAGCCCTTTGTAGTAGCGGAGTTTGCCCACAAAGAGCAGGGTCGGAGGGCCATCATAGGGAACAGGAGGGGGGACGAAACGGCGGTGGTCCACTCCCAATGGGACGATGGTGCACTTCTCCCGAACGGGTTTCAGCCAGGGGGAGGTCTCCAGGTAGCGGGGGCTGGTGACGAGGATGCGGTCGGCGGCGGCCAGGACCCGCCGCAGGAGCGGCCCGTAGAGGCGAAGCCATCCCCGCTGCCGGACGACGTCGGAGTGGTGGGTGATGACGGTAGCCCGCGCACGTCCCAGGAGCCAGTTCGCCAGTTCTCCCAACGGGTACGGCGAATGGACGTGGGCGACGTCGGGCCGGAGGCGGGCCAGGATCAGCGGCTGGCTGAGGCTCAGGGGCATGGAGGCGGCCGTCGCCAACCGCCCAGCGCGGATGACCGTGACACCCGCCTCCTCTCGGACCGTGGTGCGCCGTCCGGGATTGCAGACGAGGACGGTGACCCGGTGTCCGGCCTGTGCCTGGGCCTCGGCCAGGACCCGGATATGGTTCTCAATCCCGCCCAGAATAGGAAAGTAGTCTTTGTAGATGTGGAGGATGAACATGGCGTGTTGCGTATTGTATGTTGCGTGCGCTGTGCGGCCCCGCCTCCTCCGCACTTCTGCCCCCCGCGTTCCGTTATCGGAAGGCCAGGTACCAGCGAAGAAGGGCCAGGGCGGCCGCGGCAGAAGCATCTTTGTTGGCAGAACGGTCGCCGCGCCAGTGGTATTCCTCCACCCATTCCCCGTCCGGCGCGGCCAGCGCAATAAAGGTCAGGCCGACGGGCTTCTGGAGAGTTCCTCCGCCCGGACCGGCAATGCCGGTCACCGAGAGGGCCAGGTCGGCGCCCAGCAGGCGGCGGGCCCCGCGTGCCATCCAGAGGGCCGTCTCCCGACTGACTGCACCATGGGCCTCCAGAACCTCCGGAGGGACTCCCAGCAGGTCTACCTTCACCGCGTTGGCGTAGGCGACGACGGAGCCCAGGTAATAGTCGGAACTTCCGGGGATTTCAGTCACCCGATGGCCCAGCAGGCCGCCGGTGCAGGATTCGGCGGTCGCCAGGGTCAGGCCCCGCTCCCGCAGCAGGTGTCCGACGACGACCTCCAGTGGAGGCTCTTGCCAGAAGTTGAGGGGGTCTTTCAGGATGGTCTCCAGCGCTATCTCCACCGCCGTCCGTTCGCGGGGCGGCAGGGAAATCCGGGCGAACTCTTCTTCGTCCAGCACCATCGTCTGGCCATCCGGGGCGATCCAGACATCCAGGGCCAGGTCTTCCGCATAGACTGCATCGGTGAAAATCCGGGCCGGACGGGTAATGTTGCAGTAACGGCCCTTCAACCGGCCGTCGGCAGAGCGGATTTCAAAGACGTTGTACCAGCGGTCGGCGTAAAAAGTCTCCAGCCACCCGTCGCCCAGTTCCAGGACAACGTAACCCGCATCTACCGGTGGCCGGTCCCAAATGGCTTTCAAAAGGACGGCATCGGGGGTCCGGAAGATAGGAGTAGCGGGGTAGGAAAAAACCTCCCGCCCTTCGTGGTCCAGTTTGTGGACGGTAAAAACGGGTCTCATCGGGTGAAAGCGGACGGACAAAATGGACGCGGATACGCGCGGATTTTCTCTATTTTTCTGGACAAGCCCGATCGGAAGCGAGGTGTTCCCATTGGAGGGCGGCGTGGAAGGAACTGCGCACGAGGGGGCCGCTCTCCACCCAGCGGAAGCCCATCTCCAGCCCCCGCTGCCGGAACTCCTCAAATTCCTCCGGGGTATAGTAGCGGGAGATGGGCAGGTGGTGGCGGGTCGGCTGCAGGTACTGCCCGATGGTCAGGATGTCCACCCCCACTGCGCGCAGGTCGGCCATCACGGCCAGGACCTCCTCCGGCGTCTCCCCCAGGCCCACCATCAGCCCACTTTTGGTCCAGACGTTCGGGGCCATCCGGCGGGCGTTCTCCAGGATGGAGAGGGTCCACTCGTAGCGGTTGCGGGGCTGGACGCGCGGGAAGAGCCGGGGGACGGTCTCTACGTTGTGGTTGAGGATGTCGGGACGGGCCTCCATCACCACCCGCAGCGCGTCCAGGTCTCCCTGAAAATCGGGGATCAGGACTTCCACGGTGCACTCCGGATTGAGCGCGCGGATTTCCCGGATGACAGCCGCAAAGACCGATGCGCCGCCGTCGGGGAGGTCGTCGCGGGTGACGGAGGTGACGACGGCGTGGCGCAGGCCGAGGGTGCGGACGGCCTCGGCCACCCGCCGGGGCTCGTCGGGGTCGGGTGGGGCAGGGCGGCCGCTGCGGACGTTGCAGAAGCGGCAGGCGCGGGTACAGACGTCACCCAGAATGAGGAAGGTGGCTGTGCGACGGCCCCAGCAGTCGCCGATGTTGGGGCAGTTGGCCTCTTCGCAGACCGTGTGGAGACGGGCCGCCCGCATCAGCCGCTTCAGTTCGTGGTAGTCCGGGCCCTCCCGCCGGGGAACCCGCAGCCACTCCGGACGGCGCTGTGGAGGCATCGCTGTTTCCCGTTTTTTCTCACCCGGGGTCGCTGTTGGGGATGTCGTCATTTGAGCACTCCTTTCCAACCATTCGCTTCCAAAAACTCCTTCACTGTGTTGAAGGCGTTGAAGAAAAGAGGTGTCCCGGCAAAGGAGAGGGGAGAGACAGGGCCGTGTGTCATAAACGAGTATTCTCTAGAAGAGGCGTCAAAGGCGGAATGGGGGTCACGGAACAACTGATACAGTTCCAAAGCCCTCCCGCGGCCACCGACGAGTTCGCTGAGCGCACGGAACTCCTGGCCCATGCCCAGACCAAAGCCGAAGAAGAAGATGCGCAATTGGTCTATGATGCCCCGGTGCAGGCTGGAAAGGGTCTGACTGATGAACAACCAACCCACGCCATACTTCCGAGTTGTGCGGGCCGCGTCTACTAACAAGTCCCGAATGGCCTTCTTTTCTGAGTTTTCGGGGTCTTCCCGTGGCGCTAACCGATGAGCCTCGTCCATCAGCACCAGGGTATTCAGACTCCGACTTTCCCGATAGGCGACCTCGGCCGCCCGTTGAATCCCCTCCAGCACTCGTTTGATCACTAAAGCCTGGGTCGTTTCTGTCCAAAAAATTACTGGCTCTTTCTCTTCAGTCCCGTGCGCTCCCCCAAACAGGGGAAGGTCCGAAAAGTCGTCGTCCACCCGCCTGATCTGTTCACCGGAAAGATCAATAACCACCAGAGAGCGAACTTCTTCTGTTGTAGGTCCCAGCAACCGACGTAGCAGGTCGTCTACTTTCTGGGCATCTCTTCGGTCCTCCCGGAATAACCAGGCCACGGGCCTCCAGTATCGGTGATAGAACTCATCCGATTTAGCGTCCTGATACATAGATTGAAAGCGCGCTCGTGAGCCCTCAGAGCGATAAAATACTTTCTGAACAGACTCGTTTCCCAAAAGCCGCCACGCAACCTGAAAGGCTACAGGTTTGTGCAGGTCGGAAAGTCGGATGCTTTCCCGTTTTAATCGGTCGGCCAGGGTCTGGCATGCCAGTTCGCGGTTTTCTCCCTTTGGGATGCTCAGTTGTTCAAAAAACGGAGATTCGTAGAGAATCTGCGCAAAAAGTTCCCATCGGTCTAACACCAAATTGCGCACACTAACTACCGAAAAGGGCTTCCGCAGATGCGATAGTACGTCCTCCAGGGGGAGTCGGAACTCTCCCGTCGGTTCTCCCCGCAAGTCTTTGGCGAACTCTCCCTGAGGGTCTAAAACCAGTATTCCCATCTGGGGATAGCGGGCATAGGCCAGGAGAATCATTTTGGCAAGAACGGATTTGCCAGACCCGGTTTTGCCGAAAATACCCAAGTGATAGGCCTCTCCTGCGCCATTGGGCCCGCTGTCAAAATGTTTGAACCACAGGGGCAGTTTGGGGGTAGACCCGTAGACTCGCCCCAGATAAAATAACTGCGTCCGATATGGCGCCAGAAGGGCTTCCAGGACATTGTCCTCCGCGATGTGAATGGGAGTGCCTGTCGCCGGTACGGTGCCCAAGATACTGGGGCGGTAGGTATCGCCATCCCGACAGAAAACGGCGCTGACCGTCATTTCTCCCTGGTGGGTGTCCTGTCGCTCACTGACGGCATCCACTCGCCCGCGCTGGCGAATGAGGCTGCGCATTGTCGGATCTTCGTGCCAGACGTTGCGCAGAACGATCTCGGTAATCTGGCCCAGCGCATAGTGACTTTTGCCATCCTGCTGGAAGCGGAAGAGGGCCAGTTCGCCCACCAGTTTCCGGTTTACCGCACTCCCCAGGACATCCAACGCCAACTCTGACGTGGACGAGGGAGAACCGACAACTCCGATACGCTCCGTCTGGTCTATCAGTTGGTCCAAGTCACACGTGATCATACCCGCCTCCTCCGATTATCGGCCACTTTCGGTACGGTAACTATGAAGGTTTAGGAAGATGTCGTTTAGATCCCCAGAATAGGCTTTCGCCAGCCACTGGCTGGTCACCTGGCGCAGCGTAGGCATAACCCGACCCAGGTGTTTCACCATCCGGTCCGCCAGGTAAAGCGGATAGGGTTCCAGCATTCCGGGCGCGCTGCACTGATAATGGAGGGCCTGAATTACCGAAGCCAACCGGGCCGGGGTTTCAGCAACCGATCGGCTCATCTCCAGCCGGAGCGCGGGCAGCCAACTTCGGGGACGGTAGTAGGTCACCCGGATCTCATTCAACAACTGGACGATGTCGCTCCGCAACCTCTCGGCCTCTTGGCGGTTCTGTTCGTAGAGAGGATCCAGAGTGAGGTGCCAGGGCTGCTGTGGCGCTTCCAGGGGCTGGGGAGCCGTGTACTCTCCCGGTTCCAGGACGTTCGTCAGCATTGCCCGATCGTCTATCCGACGAGGCCAGCCCAGCCGTTGCCCAATCTCTCGCCGAACAGAGTATTTAGGGACAGCGACCCAGGCTCGGTCGGTGCGCCCAGCCCGCAGGATGTTCCAGTAGGCCTGCAGATATTTCTCTATTTGTTCTAAAAAGCATCCCTTCAGGGCGAGGTCAGGCACCTCTTTTGCGCGGTTCAGGGCCTGATTGAAGTAGATGAGTGGTGTCGTCAGAGAGCCATCCAGAAAAACGACTTCGTGGGGGGCTTGGACGGCCAGTTCCAGTTCCATTCCGATCATCACGCCCCGTGCTATGGTTCCGATTTCCTCTTCGTGTCCCTCGGTTGTCGTATATGACCGATATCGGGGTTCGGGCCAGAAGCGAGTCTCAGAGGGAGGCGTCAGTCCTTCCACCGCAACGGCAACAACCGCAACGAGGTCTTTTGCGATTAACCGTTCTACCGCATAGGCACCGTCTATGCCACAGGTGGTCGGAGGGGCTACGGCCGGAAGGTCCCCTTCCCGACGAAGAAGGCCACTCCGCTCCAGGGACTCCCGGATCTCCTGGCGTTTCTGGCGGATTTTCTGAAGGTCATCGCCGATCTGTTCACTCAAGCGACCGGAATGGCTCAACAGTTCCTCCACCAGCGCCGCAGGAAGTTCTGCGAAAGGCCTTTCTTGGTCTCTGATCATCATCGTTCCTCGCTTCCTACTACCAGGAACTCCAGAAGTTTTTCCCGGCGCCACTTTCGCCACCCACTGACCCGTCCCGCTCTGGGAAGGAGCCAACGTTCCCTCCAGTAGGCCACCAGTTCGGCAAAGGGAAGGCTCCGATAAAGGGGCTCCTGCGCCCGACCCTCCATATAGTCCTTCAGGTTGTGAACAAGCGGGAACAGGAAGGCTTCGCGCGGGAGGGCGTGACGGAGAAGGTTGCCGGAAAGGCCGAGCCGTTCCAGGGCCCGGACGCAGGTCTGCCACTTGATCCGAGGCCCAACTCCATATCCCCCTCGCGTGGCAATTCCCTGGGCTTCCAGGTATTGCCGGAAGAGAGGATAGAGGGGCTCCAGATGGAAGGTTCCGTACCCCTCTACAAAACCCAGGGAGATCGCAACGGGCTCTCCATTCACTTTTAACCGATTATAGAGACTGGAGCGGCCGAAAGCGCTGGTGGTGGTCAGGGCTACCAGGTGGGCTGGGAGCGTGCGTCCCTCTATTTCTGTTCGGCGGCTTTCGTATCGGCGGCGATAGACCTCCCGGATTTCATCCGAGGCCGCCGCCAGGGCGACCAGTTTGCCACCCAGAAGGTCGGTATAGGGCGGGAGAGCGCCCAGAGCATAGATGTCCATTGTCTGGTTGACCAGTTCGGTCTTCTGGCCAGGCGGATACTGAAAGAGACGGTCTCGCGGAGGGAAAGAAAGGGGCGGGGACTGGAGGCCCAGAATCCCTATCAAGAAAGGTTGCCCTTCCGGACCTCGGTTGCCCTCGTCCAGAAGGAGGAAACGGAGTCGGCGCCCGTATCCCTTGTTGTAGGGGAGAGACCAGGTCAGGCGAGCCAGGCGAAAGAGGTCACTCTGCCACGGTTCGGTCACTTCTACCAGGATGGGCCGGACGGATTCCGGGGTGATGTACGGCCCGCTGGCAAAATAGCCGGAAAGACGAGGCCAAGAGCGGTGAATCCAGGCCTGGTGTGAGCGCAAAGAAAAGAGGCGGGCCTGCTCGTGAAGGCGGCGAAGAAGGTCTTTGCTCTTCTTCCCGTCCAGAGCCAGGGTGCCAGTCCTTGGGTTGACTTCAAAGCCCAAAGCGGTAAGATGGCCCAACACCAGGTCTCGCAAAAGAGGAGCCGAAACTCCTGCTCGCTCACTCATTCATCATCTTTGGAGGCGGCTGTGGAACGGTCTGCCCAATAGGCTTCCCGGTAGGCCGCAAAGCGGCCCTCCAGGATGGCCTCCCGGATTTCCCGCGCGATGGTCAGCATCAGGTGCAGGTTGTGCAGGGTGAGCAGGTGCGCGCCCAGGATTTCGTTGGCCAGAATCAGGTGGCGCAGGTAGGCCCGGCTGAAATGGGTGCATGTGTAGCAGGCACAGTCCGGGAGCAGCGGCGAGGGGTCATCCGCATAGCAGGCGTTGCGCAAGTTGAGACGCCCCCAGCGAGTGAGCGCGCCGCCGTTGCGCCCCATCCGGGTCGGCAGGACGCAGTCAAACATATCCACGCCGCGCGCCACTCCCTCCACCAGGTCCTGGGGCGTCCCCACGCCCATCAGGTAGCGGGGGCGGTCGGCAGGGAGCAGGTCGTCCATCCACTCCAGAACGGCATAGGTCTGCTCCTTTGGTTCCCCGACGCTCAAACCACCGATGGCATAGCCGTCAAAGCCCAGGCCGGTGATGAAGCGGGCGGAGCGCTCCCGCAGGTCTGGAAAGACGCCGCCCTGGACGATGCCGAAGAGGGCCTGGTCGTCCCGGCGATGGGCCTCCCGACACCGCACGGCCCAGGCGTGGGTCCGCTCCAGCGCCTGGAGGTTATAGTCGTAGTCCGTGGGCGGCGCACACTCGTCCAGGCAGGTGATGATATCGGCCCCCAGGTTCTCCTGGATGGCGATGACCTTCTCCGGTGTGAAGCGGTGTTCGGAGCCGTCTATGTGGGAGCGGAAGGTGACCCCGTCGGCGTCCACCCGGCGCATCCGGGCCAGACTGAAGACCTGGTAACCGCCGGAGTCGGTCAGGATGGGGCCCTCCCAGGCCATAAAGCGGTGCAGTCCCCCCAGCCGAGCGATGCGCTCGTCGCCGGGCCGCAGGTAGAGGTGGTAGGTGTTGGCCAGAATCATCGTCGCCCCCACATCCTTCAGGTCGCGGGGAGACATGGCCTTGACGGTGGCCTGGGTGCCCACAGGCATAAAGACCGGAGTTGGGACCTCCCCATGGGGGGTCCGCAGCAGGCCCGCACGGGCCCGTCCATCGGTCGCCAGAAGGGTGAAGGTGATGGCGCTCATTGGGATGGGACACGGACTCTGATTTACCACGAAGACGCAAAGGCGCAAGGTTTCAAACTACTGCTTCAGCATCACCAGCGCGCCGAAGCGGCCGGTCCGGCCGCCCTCGGCTCGGTGGGAGAACCATTCATCGGTACGGCAGGCGGTGCAGAGGCCGGATCGCTCCACCCGCCCGACGCCCAGGGCCAGAAGTTGTGCCTCCACTGCGCCGGGAAGGTCCAGGTACAGGCGGCCATCCTGCCGACGGACAATCTCGGCCTCTGGGGGGGAAACCCGCCGGACGGCCTCCACAACCTCCGGCCCCACCTCGTAACAGCAGGGGCCAATGGCCGGGCCGATGCCGGCCCAGAGGTCTCCAGGGCAACTTCCCGCGTAGCGGGTGAAGGCCTCCACGGCAGCCCGGACGATGCCCCGCGCCAGGCCGCGCCAGCCGGCGTGGATCAGCCCCACCGCGCGCTGGACGGGGTCAAAAAGGACGACTGGCGCGCAGTCGGCGAAGCGGAAGAGGAGGGCCAGGCCCGGCGCGGCCGTCAGCAGGCCGTCGGTCTGGCCCTGGACGGTTCCGCCGTGCTCCGGCCCAACGGGGCGGACGTGGGCGCTGTGGACCTGATAGGGGCTGACCACCTGCTCCCGCCGGAGGCCGAAGAGGGCGAAGACCCGGCGGTGGTTCTCCTGGACCGCGTCCAGGTCATCGCCGACGGTGTGGCCCAGGTTGAGGGTGGCGTAGGGCCCCTGGCTGACGCCGCCGAGCCGGGTGAGAAAAGCGTGGGTGACGCCCGCCGCAGTCAGCGATTCAAAATGGTAGTAGACGATGCCACTGTCGGTGACGCGCTGCATAGGGAAAGAGGGTGAGTGAGCAAGTAGACGAAAGGGCAAGGGAGCGAGTCGGTCGGGTCAGGTGACGAGTTCCACACGGAGGGCGGAAAGGACGTCGGCGATAGGGTTGATGATGGTCGCCTGGTCGGAGCCAGCAAAGAGGAGGCCCACTACCCGCCGCTCCATGTCCAGGACAGCGGAGCCAGAGTCGCCAGGCTGACTCATCGGAGTGGCGATGAGTTGCCCCTCAAAGGTGGCCTGAGGGCCGTAGTAGTCTATCCGGACGGTGGCTTCAATCTGGGTGATGGTGCCAGTGGTGTACCCCGTTGTCCGTCCGCTCTTCTGGACGGTCATTCCCAGCATGGCCTCCCCGACGCCGACGGGAATCCCGATGCCCAGGATTTCGGGGGAGACCAGGTCGGGCCGGAGGGGACGGGCGATGGCAGCGTCCACGCGGTTGACCCCCGGCGTCTGGACGACGGGCTGGAAGCGGTAGGAGGAGCCCAGGAGTTTCGCCAGGGTGTTGAGCCCCTCCGCGGCCAGCCCCGCCAGGGGACAGGTAGGCTCCGCGGTACCGAAGTCCAGGGGGACGAACTCCGCCAGGGCGGCGATCTGGTCTATGGGAAGGGTCCCCCCGTCGGAAGGGCCGGGTTGGAGGATGGGATCGCCGGGGTGGGCGCGGTTGATGTCGGCCAGGACGTGGTTGTTGGAGAGGATGAAGAGGTCGCTTCCCCGGCGGACGAGGCAGCCGAAGGTCCCGGCGCTGATGCGGGCGTGGCCGAGGGAGACGCCGGGGACGGCGGGCCGCCAGCGTTCTTTGGGACCTGCGAAAGCCCGGAGAACGCCCAGTTCCACCACGTCGGTGGGGACGCCCTCAATCTGGGGCGGGATGAGGTCGTCGGCCAGGAGGTTAGCGGCGGGGACCTTGTGGGTCACCGAGACGACCAGGCTCAATTCACGGGTCTGGACACCGCTGCGGATTTTGTAGCCGATGCCGCAGGCGACAACGTTGCGGCGTCCGAAGAGGTTGGGGAGCCACTTTTGTTTCAGGGCCCGAATCCGGTCCAGGGTTTCCTGCATCGTTGGCCTCCGATGGGATGATGATGCTTATTCCCTCCAACGCCAGCCGCGAGGAGTGCGGGCCAGGGCGTGCGCCTGCGCCGCAACGGCGGCCCGGTGGGTCAGTTCGCCCCAGAGGGTATCGCTTGCCTGCAGGAGGGGAATCCCTTCGGCGAGAATTTCGTGGAAAAAGGGCTCCCCCGCTTCCAACCGTGCCACTAACTCCTCCCACGTGACGACCACGGGCTGGACAACGCCGTCGCTGCAGGCGTAGACGGTTTCCCAGTCCACGGGCTTCGGGAAGACCACCAGGACGTCGGCATCGCTGTACTGGGTGTAGTCGCCCGTCGCCAGGGAGCCGAAGAGAACCATCAGCAGCGGGTCCAGTCGGCGGACCTGCTGGAGGAAACGCTCCACCGATGCCCGTTGAGGGACGTCAGGCCAGGTGTTCCCGAACGAACTGAAGGATGGTTCGGGCATGCTGAAGGGCCCTCCGGGCCGTCTCCAGGTCGTAGAATTCCGCCGGATACCCAGAAGCAAAGCCGTTGGGATACCGGGACTGAATGTAGTGCCGGTCCAGTAACGGGAACGTGCCGGGCACTTCCCGATCGTCGGACACGCCCAACTACTCTTTGGGCCTCACCCGGATCTTCACCACCTCGGACTCGGCGCGGTTGCCCGCTGCGTCGTAGACGACGGCGCGGAAGCGCTGTTCGCCTACCTCTTTAATCCACCAGTTGACGTTGTAGGGCGGGATGGTCCGGACGGCGAAGGGTTCGGTCTCGTCGTTGCGGTAGAACTCCACCCGCGCGATGGCGTAGTTATCCCGGACGTCGGCGTTGACGTTGACCCACTCGTCCTTGCCGAGTACGTACTCCTTGCCCGGCTCCGGGTTGGTCAGTTTCACCGTCGGCGGGGTATGGTCCACGGTCACCTGGATGGCGTACTGTCGGACCGCCTGACTGTGGTCCACCACGGTCAACCGGAGGGTGTAGAGGCCCTCAAAGCCAGCCAGGTACCAGTTTTCCAGGACGTTGCGGTTCACCTGGTTGTAGTGGTCGGGGCCGATCTGGATCCACTGGGTGGGGTTCATTCCCTCCCCGACGTCAATGCGGTAGAAGGCGAAGTCGCCGCCCTTGGCGCTTCCGATGATGGGGACCATCTCGCCGCCGATGTAGGAGTAGGGCTTGGGGTCCGTAATGATAACATCGGCATCGGCCAGGTTGGGGCCGTAGATGGTATCGTACTCAGTGGGTGGGAGAGGCGGACGCTGGTCCTCCGGAAGGCTCATGAGCCAGTCCATTGCCTCCGGCGGGTAGACCTCGTAGACCCGCTCCTCACAGAGTTCAGGCGGGGTGAAGACGGTGCAGAGGCGCCCCGTCTCCCGGTTGACCAGGAGTTTCTGGTAGAAGTTGCAACTGGGCGCGGGCTCCGTCCCCGGAATGAAGAGTTCCTTGGTCCGGGGGCACGGGCAATCGGGGGTGGGGATTTCGCCGCTGGTGGCACAGATCTCCCGCTCCACCAGTCCCTCCGGGCGCGGGAAGGGGAGAATCTCCAGGTCTTTGTGGGCATACTCCATCACGGCATGCCAGATGGGCGCCGCGCCCTCGGAGCCGGGGAGGTTGGCCATTTCGGTGTTGTCGGAGTTGCCGATCCAGACGCCGGTGAGAATCTGGGGGGTAAACCCCACACACCAGTTATCCCGGAAGTCGTTGGTCGTCCCGGTTTTGGCCGCGGCGGGGCGGTTGTTGGAGAGTTCCAGGGCATTGGGATGGCCGAAGGCGGCCCAACGGGCCTGTCGGTCGGAGAGGATGCTGATCATCAGGTAGGCCAGTTGGGGGGAGAGAATCTGCCGCTCTTCGGGTTTGTACTCGTAGAGTACGCGGCCATAACGGTCCTCCACCCGCAGGATGGCGACGGGGTCCAGTTCCCGGTATCCGGGCCCCTTGGGGGTGGTGGGCTTGCCGATCATCTTGCCGTAGTTGGCGAAGACGGAGTAGGCGTAGGCCAGGTCCAGCAGGCTCACCTCGCCGCCACCCAGGGTGAGGCTCAGGCCGTAGTACTCAGTCCCCCGGTCCAGACTGTTAATGCCCATCCTGTGGGCGGTCCGGATGACGTTGTCCACCCCCGCCAGTTGGAGCGCGGCCACGGCGGGGATATTGTAGGAACGGGCGAGCGCCAGCCGCAGTCGCTGAGGGCCGTGGTACTTCCGGTCATAGTTCTCCGGGACGTAGGGGGGCTGGCCCGGCTGCTGAAAGGCTGTCCGGACGTCCCAGAAGAGGTGGGCGGCGGTGTAGCCCTGGGAGAGGAGCGTTACGTAGGTGAAGGGCTTAAAGGCGGAACCGGGCTGGCGCAGACCCAGGGCGGCGTTGAACCGACCGGAGATGGCCTCGTTCCAGTAGTCCAGGCTGCCGACCATCGCCAGAATCTCCCCTGTTCCCGGCCGCAGGACGACAACGGCGGCGTTGGTGACGTGGTGGTCTTTGCCCCGGCTGGCAGCCCGCAGGGGCGGGAGGTACTGGGCCGCCTCACAGCCAGCAGCGATGGCTTCCTCTATAACCTTCTTTTCGTCCTCCCCGGAGAGGCGGCGAATCTGGGCCCGTGCGACGCACTCCGCCTGCTGCTGGAGGTCGTAGTCCAGCGTGGTATAGACCTTCAGGCCGCCCCGGTAGACCATATCGGCGCCGAACATCTTCTCCAGTTCGTTGCGGACATAGACGGAGAAGTGGGGGGCCTTGAAGTCAAACTGCTGAGTGGGGGAGGCCAGTCGCCAGGGCTCCACCTTGGCCTTCGCCGCTTCCGCCTCGGTGATGCACCCCTGCCGGACCATCGCGTCCAGGACAATGTTCTGGCGCTTGCGGGCCTCAATGGGTGCGTCAAAGGGGTTCAGTTGGGGGAACTGGGGGATCGCGGCCAGCGTTGCGGCTTCCGCCAGGGTGAGATCTTTGGCGTGCTTTCCGAAGTAGACCTGGGCCGCAGCCTCAATTCCGTAGGCCAGGTTTCCGTAGAAGTTGGTGTTCAGGTACCACTCCAGAATTTTCTCTTTCTCGTAGCGGCGGGTGATCTCCAGGGCCAGGATGATTTCTTTGATTTTGCGCGCGTAGTCCCGCCACTGGGGCCCTCCGGCGCTCACCACCCGCTCCTCCGGAGGGATGAGGACGTTCTTGATCAACTGCTGGGTGATGGACGAACCGCCCTGAATTTGCTGGCCCCGCAGGTTGGCCCAGAGGGCACGCAAGATGCCGCGGGGATTGATGCCGGGGTTCTCCCAGAACGTCCGGTCCTCAATGGCGACGGTGGCGCAGATCAGGTGTTCCGGCACGTCCTTCAGCGGCACCCAGACGCGGTCGCCCGCGTGGGGGTCAATGATTTCCCAAAGCAGGACCTCCCCGGTTCGGTCATAGATGCGGGTGGTCTCAAACTGCTGTTCCGCGTACTCAATCTGCTCTGGCTCCGGGAGTTCTTGGGCGATGGAGGAATAGACAGCCATCGCGCTCCCGACGACGCCGGAGAAGGCTATCAGGTTCAGGATGAAGATAACGGCCAGCAGGACGCCCAGAACCCGGAACAGCGCGTTCAGCCCGGTGCGGGCCCGCAGGCGCTTTCGCTGCCTTCGCTGAATGGTGACCAGACGAAGGGTCCGAATCGGTGTCATCTCCGCTCATACCTCCACGGACAGGGCGCAGGGTTGCAAGGTCGCGCGTCGCAGGGCGCGGGATCGCAGGAGGCAGGGGTCAGTCCTTCTTCCTCCCCAACCACCAGATCAGGGCCCCAATGCCGGCGGCGAAGAGGGCCAGGCCGACAGCGGCTGTTGTCACCGTCCTGGGGTCCATCCCCGGCATCACGACGCCGCCGTAGCCAGCCTCGGAGCCGTACTCGGTAAAGAGTTTGCCCCACTTGGTCTGGAGCGCAGCCTCCACCCGCTTGCGTCCCACAAAGGGGTACCAGTAGACGTCGTGGTAGAAGCGGGAGGCGACATAGGACCAGGGAACCAGCGGGGTCCGCAGGAGCAGGTTCTCAAAGGGCTTCAGGGGGCCGTGGTAAATTAGCTTCTGCCCGCGGCTGGCGAAGGTGTCCTCCTGGACGAAGCCCCAGTTCTGGGAAAGGACCCACTCCGGGTCCTCGCCGACGATCTCAATCTGGCGAGGGTCGCCCACGCCCAGCCCCATCTCGTGGGCGATACGGATGAAGGGGATGGAGAGGGGGTCAAACCCCTGCAGGTGGGCCGAGATGGCGTCTATGGCCACCTGGTCGGCCGAGGCCAGGATGATGTCCTTCTCGTGCCAGCGCATCGCGCGCGGGCCCGGCCCATCACCCGCAAAGGTCCCATCCATCACGGCGAAGATGCCTGGATGGATGTCGTACTGGATGCGCAGGAGGTCCACCAGCGTCTCGTGGATGACGGAGTGGGTCCAGTGGCGCTTGGTCCCCAGAAGCCCGCCGAAGGCGTTCTTCATCGCGCCGGTGATGGTGGTAAAGACATGTGTGTTGCTCAGAACCAGGCCATTGCCCACGAAATTGGAGTGGGCTGCCATTGTGAAATCGTACAGGTAGGGTGTATCGGGTTGGACCTGCTCTAAGGCGACGATGTGGTCCCAGGCAATATCCTCACTGGCCAGAAAGGCCATCGTTTCTATTTCGCTTCTGTAACGGCCCTGCGCATCGGCCTTTCGGAAGAGGTCTACAAAGTACTGAACGACGCGGCGAGTGGGGTTCGTCTTCCCGTTTTCTATGTTGTGCACCCACGCAGGGCGGCCAGTGGAGGTCTGAGTAAAGCCCAGTCCTCTGCGGACCTTCCGGAACTGAGCCCGGTCTATCGGGATCGTATCCCAGTTGCTGGGCTGACTCCCCTTCTTTCGGCGTTCCACCAGCGATTGCAGGCGATGCTGTTTTTGAGGGCTCCGGAATCGGACCCACTCGGCCAGCGTTATCAGGTCATCATCATGCACGGAGACCAGGAAGTAACGCCGAGGCGGAGAAGAGGAGTCGGTCGCCCGGGCCCAGTGGTCACGAACGAACGCCACTACCCCCAGCCGCAGGAACAGGTACTGGAGATCCTGGGCCAGAGCCTCGCTCTTGGTCACAACGTGGAGTCCGTCCCGGAGACCGACCGCTCCATCGCCGTCCAGATACCCGCTCAGAAAAGCGGCGATCTCTTCGTCGGAACATTGGAACAAAAGGGGCGGCACCCTTTTGTTGGTGGCGTCCAGGGGGATAGGAAGCCCCATTTTCTCAAAGAATTGCCGCAGTTGAACGCTATCCACATAACAATCGTATCTCCGCCGGCGAGGCGTCATCTCCAGGCCCCAGAGGTCCTGGGTCAGGCGGAAGAAGTCCTCTCGGATTTCCGGCGTTCCGTTCGTCCACCAGAACCGGCAGGTGGTGCGCAGCGGTTGTACCCATCCTTTCGCCAAAAAGTACCCGAACCACCGCCAGAACTCCGGAGAGGTCCGTTCGGGCACACGAATCCGGTGTTTCATCCGCCGGATCGGAATTCGGTACCGCCGGAGGATGGATTGAAGGCTCTGCCAGCGCACTCCATACCGGGCTGCGATGCGTTCCAGAGTCTCACCGGAAAGGTAGGCTTCTACGACGTTCTTCTGGAACTCCACAGAGAACTTCCGGCCCGGCCGGAACGGAATCGCGGCCACATTTACCTCTTCCAGCGCGGCGGAAAGCCGGGGAAGGGGCTGAGGGCTGCCCTGAATCCGGATCCGTCTTGGAACGGCGATCCGTTCTCCGACAGCCAGTTCAGAGGCCTTTCGCCACCCCAAGGGGGTCAGGAAGGGGTGCTCTGCAGAAACGGTAACTTCCCGCCCAGTCTTCGTGCGGACTCGCCAGAGGGGCTGACCATTTAGAGGTGTCCGCCAGAAGAAATGCGTTGTTTGGGGAGTTATCCGTCCGTCCGGGGCCAGGCTCCAGAGCATCGCCGTTCCGGCAAAGCGCACGTCTCCGTCGTCGTCCAGCAGGGGAATGGCCCCGGCCCGTAGTTCGCTTTCCACCAGATCCCCGATGCGCGCCAGCGTCCCATCGGCCAGAGGGATACGGGTGTCCGGATGCACGCACTTGACGGTCGGAAGTTGGATAATGTTCTTCCCGATGAGAATCTCCGGGATGTAGACTCCCTCCGGGTAGATTTTGTCCAGCACCAGGAAGGGCTCTTTGGGCTCGTAGCGGACCCAGCGGTACTGGGGCTCGTAGAGGTGGACGTTGCGGACACCGTACTTCTGGACGACGTAGAGGTGTTTGTTGTTCCGCTCGCCCACGTAGGCGTCCACAACGACGGTGTTGTTGTGGGCTGCGATGAGGTCTCTGTATCCGGCCTTCAGGAGCGCGCGGATGACCCCCTCCAGTTGCCAGGGGGCCGTGGAGCAGGCCGGGTACCAGGTCTGCCAGGAGATGTTGACTTTGAGCACAGTTTCCCGGTTCGGGTCCAGGACCTGGCGGAAGCCCGCCAGTTCCATCAGGCGTTCGTAATCTTCCAGCACGGTCTCCGGGCGGGTCCGCAGGACCGCTACCCGGCCACGTCCAGGAAAGTTCAAGTCCATCGTTGTCCTCCGAGTTGCAGTGGTGTGGGCAGCACTGCCCTATCGTCTGAGTGGG
>JANXAH010000218.1 GCA_025062415.1 Anaerolineae bacterium
ACGATGACATACCTGGTGGCTGCCTATACGGTCTTTTGGGGGCTGACCTTTGTGCTGGTCTTTTCCATCTGGGCCCGTCAGCGCCGTCTGGAGCGGGAACTGGCGCGGCTGGAGGAGCAACTGCGTCGGTCGGAGCCGCAGGCCCGTGAGTGATATTCCAAGAAAATATTTTTGGGGTGGCGGCCTCGCCGTCACCGCGAAAAAAATCTTCTTTTTAGGGCCGCGCAACCGGCTGGAAGCCCGTGCAGCGGGGCCGCAGGCCAAAAGGCCAAAGTCGGGGAAAAGAGAGTAAATCCCTCATTTTCGGGGAATCTGGAGTGGGTTCCCCGCCTCCAGGAGAAGGGAGGCCAGGAGAATGAGGGGGGTCAAATCTCCCCTCGTTTCTTGAGGGTAAGAGTGCCCGAGGATAAGCGGGACGAATTCAGCCCGTATTGCTCCCTTCATTGGTGAAATGATCCATCGGGAGGCTTCGCGACACCTCTGGAGGACCGTCTTCTGGGTTTCTTTCCCGTTCGGCATTCTCTCCTTTGTGCTCCCGATATACAGCCGAGAACTGGGAGCCACAGCGCTGGAAGTCGGGGCCCTGTTCACCGTGATGTCTTTCGGCCCCGTAGTGGTCCGGCCGTTTCTGGGGCGGGCGCTGGACCGATGGGGGCGGCGTCCATTCCTGGTTCTGGGACTGGGGGCCTACGTCGTCTCCATGCTCCTGTTCACCCTGGCGTGGACGGTCCGGACACTCACCCTGGCCCGGTTCACTCAAGGGTGGGGGGACGCTTTCCTTTGGCTCACGGCCTATACAATCGTGGCGGACCTGGCATTGGAGGAGGACCGAGGGCATACCTTTGGGCAGATTGACGAGGCCTACTATCGGGGGGCGATCCTGGGTTCCCTGGTGGGCTTTGGGGTTCTGTTCGCCTTTCGTCGGGCAGGGCACTCCCTTTCGGAGACGTGGCCATGGCTTTTTGCCCTCTATACCCTCTCCGCTCTGGTCGCCCTCTGGTTCGGCTGGCGCGGCGTCCCAGAGACCCGTCCCCAGAATCGCGCGCCCGTGGAGAGCCGTCCCCTTTCTGGGCAATTGCTGGCCCTGATGGGGATCGTCTTTATAACGGGGGCCTCCGGGATGATGGTCTGGCCCCTCCTGATGCTTTTCCTGCAGGATTCCCTGGGCGCCGGGACGGAACAACTGGCGATGGCCTACCTGCCCGCAGCGCTGGTCAGCAGTTTCCTTCCCTCCCGGACAGGGCGCATTGCCGACCGATGGGGGCGGAAGGGACCGATGATCGTGGGGCTGGTGATCGGAGCGCTGGCTTCGGCGCTGATCCCCTCCTTGCGAAATCTGTTCCTATTGGCCTTCCTGTGGTTGCTGGAGAGTGTGGGGTACTGCATTTCTCTCCCCGCCGAACGTGCCTTTGTTGCTGACATTGCTGGAGAAGACACGCGCGGGACCAGTTACGGGCTCTATACCTTCGCCTATTTTCTGGGGGCTATGGTGGGGCCGCTGGCAGGGGGATGGCTCTACGATGCTGTCGGGCAGGTTGCCCCGTTCTACCTCAATGCGGGCGTTCTGAGCCTGGGGGCCCTACTGGTGGGGCTGGTTTTGAAGGAAAGCCGCCCGGCGGGCGCCGAGTTCGTGCCGTCCCCTCCGTCTTTCGGAGTCGCCGACCAGGAGAATCGCCTCGGTGAACGCAGATATACGGGCTGAACTGATGCGCCTGACCCACCTTCCATCATGGGATCGGGTCCAGCACGACGAGTGGGACGTCTATAGCAACTTCATTTACACGACGTATTCCCTGGACCAATTGCGTCGGGAAATCCGCCGGGCTGCGGAAGCCTTTATGCTCCCTTTGCGCCCCTTCGCTGCTTATGCGATCCGTCGCTGGTACAACTTCCATACCCATCAGATCGTGTTGGAGATGTTCTGTGCCCACCCGCGGGTCCTCCGGGAGGAAGATCCCCGACATCCGTGGGTGGATTTCTATGTGGACGGTATCCCCTTTGACCTGAAACTGACGGAGTTTCCCCGCCGCTATCCGGGTTCTGTGGACGAGGCTCGGGCCGAACCGCGCTCCCTGGTCAATTGGCTTTACACCCATCAATCAGCGGAAAGGCGATACCATCTGGCGAACCGTATCTTTGTCGTCTTTCACCACACGCAGGATCCCTCCCGAACCTGGGAAGTCCGACGGATGTTTGACTGGATTCGGGGCGTGGTGACGGATTTTCTGGAAGCGCCGCAATTTCTTCGGGCCAACATCACGGACCCGTTGGGGAACCGCCGTTCCCCGCTGGCGGGAATTCTCTTTTGCGTATACCCCTAAAGGAGGCTTACTATGGGTGATCTCCTTACCCTCTTCTGGATTCTGCTATTGCTTCAGGCCTTTGTCCCTCTCTTTCAGAAGCGGTTGCTCCTGGCCCGGCGTCAGATGGCCATCCGCGCCCTTGAGGTGAAGCGCAAAAGTCGGGTCATCACGATGATCCACCGTCAGGAGACGATGAGCCTGCTGGGGTTTCCCATCGCCCGCTACATTGATATTGAGGACTCAGAGCGGGTCCTGCGGGCCATTCGGCTCACGCCGCCCGATATGCCCATAGACCTGGTCCTGCATACTCCTGGCGGGCTGGTGCTGGCCGCGGAGCAGATTGCGTGTGCGCTGAAGCGCCATCAGGGAAAAGTGACCGTCTTTGTCCCCCACTATGCGCTCTCCGGCGGGACGCTCATCGCACTGGCTGCGGACGAAATCGTGATGGACCCCAACGCTGTGCTGGGTCCAGTGGACCCTCAACTGGGAGGTCCCCAGGGACACTATTACCCGGCAGCGTCTATCCTGAAGGCGCTGGAGGAGCCCAACCCCAACCGGGACGACCACACGCTGATCCTGGGGGATGTGGCCCGGAAGGCCATCCGTCAGGTCTATGAGACAGTTTTTGCGCTGATCCAGGATAAAATGCCGGAGGAACAGGCGAAGGAAGTGGCCCGTGCCCTCAGCGAGGGGCGCTGGACTCACGACTATCCCATAGACTACGAGCAGGCGAAGGCCCTGGGGCTTCCGGTCAGCGACGAGATGCCGCGGGAAATCTACGACCTGATGGACCTGTATCCGCAGACCTCCCAGCAGCGGCCGGGGGTGGAGTTCATCCCGATGCCCTATCATCCTGCCCAGCCCCCGCGCCGGGGGCGGTAGGGATAAATGGGGGCGGCGCTGAAGATATGGCGACGCCCCCTTTAAAAATCTCATTTCTCCATTTCCAGAATCCCGTGTTGCACCAGCCAGCGGCATCCGCACGAAGGGCACTGGCAGACCTGATCCATCCTCACCAATCCCACCTGGCCACACTCCGGACAGCGAAGGATTTCCTCCAGCGGTCGGACTCCGCCACCGATGGGATGACCGGTTTTGCGGGCCCAGACCAGATCGTAGTAGACTTGCCAGGGCTGGACGTGAATTCGCTCCAGGGGCAGGGTCTCCAGAAAGGCGACAAATTGGGCCGTGGAGAACGTCCGCCCTGGCATCAGGCGGGCCTCCGTCCCGATGCGGTTAGTCACCACCAGGATGCCCCCTGGCCGCAGAACCCGCACCATTTCCCGAACCACGGCCCTCGGGTCCGGAGTGAACTCAAGCATCTCCAAAGATGCGACGGCGTCAAAGGTGTTATCGGGAAAGGGCAAGGAACGGGCATCCCGCCGGATAAAGGCAACCCGGTCGGCCCAGGGGCGGGTTTCCTGGAGAGCGCAAGCCAACATCCGCCGGGAGAGGTCCACTCCCACGATGTGCCCGCGAAAGCGAGGCTGGAAGAAGAGGGCCCGTGCCAGCCGCCCTGTCCCGCAACCCACGTCCAGCACCAGAGGGATCGGGATGCTATCCAGCGCCAGGGCCAGGGGAAGTCCCAGATACCACTGTTCCATCTCCTGGTCAAACCCCTTAATTCGGTCGTAGACCGGGGCAACCAAGTCGTAAAGCCAGGCAACGACCCGCGGGCCCAGATAGGTTCCCTCCGCGATCCCCAGTTGCCAGTAGAGTAGCCCACCCAATACCAGAAGACCCAGGACCACCCAGACCCACGTCATAAGGCCACCGCTGCCAGGAGCATTCCTCCAACCAGCCAGAAAGCACGGGGTTTCCAGCCCATAGGATGACTGGTGGACACAAGGAGGGGAAGCAACATCAACAGGGCCAGGTAAGGAACAACCAGAGGACGACCGTTGATCAAGAAGAGGACTATCGCAGCCAGGTATCCACCGATCCAGGCCGCCAGGCCGGACTGTTCAGGTGCCTGGCTTTTCCCGAAAGCCGCAAGGGAAAAGGCCACTGTCAGAATTGCTGAAGCAAGGGAGAGAGGGGCCAGCGCGAGGTGCCCCGCCAGCCATGGAAATCCCACCCCCATTAGAGCATGCCAGCCTGCTCCCACACTTCCCTTTCCACCGTTCCAGACGAGGGCTAACTGGGCCAGGGCAACCCCTCCCAGGGCCAGCAGGACCATACTCTCCCCCAGCGCGGCCGCCAGAATCAGAACGGTTATCAGGCCGACCGCAGCGGTTCCCAAGGCGGGCCCCACTGCGGGAAGAAAGACCATCTTTCCCCACGAGGTCAACTGGCCCAGCCAACGGGCCAGTCGGTGGGCCGGCGATCCCGGACGAGTATAAGGGGGAACTGGCCCGCTTTCTCCCAAAGACCAGGTGCGCCAGCGCCGCAGCGGCGTTGCCCAGTCCGTTGTCGCCAGGAAATGCCAGAATCGGCCCCATCCAACTCCTACCAGGAGGAGCGTCAGGAGGAGTCGCAACCCCTCCTGGGGAGAAAGCGGCCAAATTCCAGCGGCGATCCCTCCACAGGCCACGGCCCAGAGGGAGAGCCCCCAATCTTTGAAACGATTAGGAATATGGGAAAAGAAGATCACGCTCGTCTCTTCCTCGCACAGGGAAAATTATACCACCGATTCCCCTCTGGCGGAAACGTCTGCCCGATGGTATACTACTACAGAGATTCCCCGGCAGGTCGGGAAGCCCTCCACAGCCAGAGGGTATGATTGAGGCTTCGGATACGTAGCGCAGATATGTAGCGCAGGCCACCGGGCCTGCGAGGAACGCAGGCCGCCAGGCCCGTAACGCAGGCCGCCAGGCCTGCAAATGCAGGCTAACAGCCTGCGCTACAGGCTAACAGCCTGTGCTACGGTAACGCAGGCCGCCAGGCCCGTAACGCAGGCCACCAGGCCTGTAGCGTACAGGCTAACAGCCTGTGCTACGGTAGGCCACCAGGCCTGCAAGGAACGCAGGCCACCAGGCCCGTAACGCAGGCCGCCAGGCCCGCAAGGAACGCAGGCCGCCAGGCCCGTAACGCAGGCCGCCAGGCCTGCAAGCAGCGCAGGCCGCCAGGCCTGCAGGAAGGGGCTGATAGCGTGACTGCGCTTGATGAGTTTTAACAAATTCATCCGGACGTGATATTGCGCTTTAACAAATTCCAACAGTCGCCTTTTGTGGATGGGACACCCCCTCATCCCCTACCCCCCTTCTCCCCCGCGTCGGGGGAGAAGGGGGACCAGTTTTCCCCTCCCCTCGCCCGCGTGCGAGAGTGGGGAGGGGGTCGGGGTGGGGGGTGGTTTCCGCCCCCCGCCGCCGGCGAGCGGGAGAGGGGAGGGGGCCGGGGGTGGGGTGAGGGCGAAGAACGGCGGATCGCCGGGCAATTTTTTAAGTTGCCATATCGGCCTATGTCCGGGTTAAATTTTTAAAGTTCATTAGCGCAGGCCACCAGGCCTGTGAACATATCAAGGAGGCCATATGGAACCCTTGCTCTTGGTTGAAAACTTGCATGTCCACCGTCCCGGTGCAGAGGTGCTCCGGGGGGTCCATTTGACCGTCTATCCGGCCGAAGTGCACGTCCTGCTGGGCCTGAACGGCTCCGGCAAGAGCAGCCTGGCCTACACGCTGATGGGTTGCGCAGGGTATCGTCCTGCCCAGGGCCGTATCCTCTTTGACGGTGAGGACATCACCGACCTTCCCGTCTCCGAGCGGGCCCGGCGGGGTATCACCCTGGCCTGGCAGGAGCCGGCCCGCTTTGAGGGGCTGCGGACCGGCGACTACATCGCCCTGGGGATGAAAGAGCCCACCCTCGCCCGCGTGGAGGAGGCTCTGCGAGCGGTCGCGCTGGCCCCCAACGCCTACCTGGGCCGCCCGGTGGACCAGACTCTCTCCGGCGGTGAGCGCAAACGGATAGAACTGGCCGCCGTCTACGCAATGCGCCCCCGCCTGGCGATCCTGGATGAGCCCGACTCGGGGATTGACGTCCTGGGAGTGGAAGAGATCGCAGCCCTCATCCGCAAGATGGCCGCGGAAGGGACCGCTGTTCTCCTCATCACCCATCGGGACGAGATGGCCGACGTCGCCGACCGAGCCAGTCTAATGTGTGGTGGTACGGTCGTCAAAACAGGGAGCCCGGAAGAGGTAAAGGCGTACTTCGCCCAGCGCTGTCGTCCGCACGAGGAGGCCCTGGGCGCGCAGCCCTGGGAGCCCGTCAACGGCGATGTCTACAAAGAGGTCGTTACCCGGGGGGTATGCGAATGAAAGCCCATATGACACCCACGGCTCCTGTCTCGCTCCTTTCCCGTCGTGACCCGGCGTGGGCGCGCGACTTTGAGGCGATCCTGAAGGCCTATGAGGCCGCGGGCGGAAAAGTCTCTGCCCTCCAATCCGACCGCATCGCCAGCGCTGTCATCAGTGGCAACCGGGTCCTCTGGGTTAACGAAATCCCCGGCGTCCACATTGAGGCCGAGGAGACCCCTACCGGCATCCGGGCCCACATTCGGGTGGACCCCGGCACGCGCGTGGAGTACCCCGTCCACCTCTGCTTCGGGATGATCCCCCAGGAGGGGATTCAGGAGATTCTCCCGACCTTTGAGATCGGCGAGGGAGCGGAGGTGGGCTTCCTGGCTCACTGTACTTTCCCCAACGCTGTGAACCTTCAGCACATTATGAACGCAAAGGTCCGCATTGGGCCCTGTGCCACGATGCGCTATACCGAAGCCCACTACCATGGCCCCTACGGGGGGATCGCCGTCCTCCCCACCAGCCATGTCATCGTGGAGGAGGGAGGCCGGTTTGAGAACGAGTTCAACCTGACCCAGGGTCGGGTGGGCCGGATGGAAATCCGGATGGAGGTGGACGTTGCTGCGCGCGGCGTGGCGGAACTGGTTGTGAAGGCCTACGGGATGGGGGAAGATTACATCCGCGCAGAGGAGACGATCCGCCTCAATGGCCCAGACGCACGAGGACTCACCAAGACCCGCATCGCTGTTCGGGACCGGGCCGTTGGCGAGGTCTATACCACAACGGAGGGGAACGCCCCTGGCGCGCGCGGCCATATGGACTGCACGGAAATCGTCCGGGGCGAGGCCGTTGGCCGCAACACCCCCGTCGTCATTGTCCGCAACGATCAGGCCCGGGTCACCCATGAAGCCGCTATTGGCTCCGTCAGCCGAAAGGAACTGGAAACGCTGATGGCCCGCGGCTTGAGCGAGGACGAGGCCGTGGACATCATCATCCGGGGGATGCTGGCCTAAAAACCACTTTCCAGAAAGCGATGCCCACGCCTGTCAACCACCTGGTGATGGCCCGCGAACTTCTGGAAAGCGGGCTGCTGCTCGGAGGCGCCCTTCGCCTCCTGCAGGCCCATCCAGGCCCCTTTATGCTGGGCCACACCGCCCCCGACGTCCAGACCGTCAGCGGGCAGCGGCGGGAGGAGACCCACTTCTATACCCTCCCGCCCTCCCGCGAGGCCCCCGCCTATGAAGTCCTCCTTCAAACTTACCCGGCGCTGGCCCAGCCCGCCCGTCTATCTCCGCCCCATGCAGCCTTCCTCGCTGGCTACATGGCCCACCTGCTGGCCGATGAACTCTGGTGGCTGGAGATTTTTCATCCTTACTTTGGCGCCGGGGCCGAGTGGGGCACATGGTCGGAGCGGCTCTTTCTCCACAACGTCCTGCGGACCTGGCTGGATTGGCAGGACCAGGCCCGGCTCAACGGGGAGGAGGCAGCCCTGCTGGCAGCCACAGAGCCCGCAGGGTGGCTCCCCTTTATCCGGGACGAGGACCTGCGGGCCTGGCGGGACGACCTGGTGGAGCAACTCCGGCCGGGCCACCGCATCCGCACCGCGGAGGTCTTCGCCGCCCGGATGGAGGTCACCGCCGAGGAGATTGAAGAGGCGGCTCGCTCCCCGGAACGGATGGCCTACATCTTCCACCACGCGCCACCCGAGCAACTGGCCGCCTACCGGCGCCACGTCCTCCACCGCAGTGCCGACCTGGTGAACTGGTATCTGGTTGGCAGATAAGCATTCTTGGACAACTGCTCACAGTTGTCCTCCAGACCTCAAGGAGGTATCTTGACCCGAAAACTGCTGACTGGAAACGAAGCGCTGGCCCTGGGCGCGCTCCACGCAGGAATCCGGGTGGCGGCGGGCTACCCCGGCACTCCCTCCACCGGCGCGCTGGAGCATCTGCTGGCGGTCGCCCCGCCGGAGGTCCACGTGGAGTGGAGCGTCAACGAGAAGGTCGCCCTGGAGATCGCCGCCGGTGCCGCCTGGGCCGGACAGCGGGCCCTCTGCACGATGAAAATGTCCGGCCTGAACGTCGCCTCCGATTCCCTCTACTCCGTCGCCTACTCCGGCGTCGTCGGCGGGCTGGTCGTCTACGTCGCCGATGACCCCGGCGTCAGCGCGGGGATGTGTGAGCAGGACTCCCGGGGATTCGCACTTTTAGCGGACCTCCCCCTGCTGGACCCGCCGTCGGTCCCCGACGCCTACCGGCTGACCCGCCTGGCCTTTGATCTCTCCGAAGCGGTTGGGACTCCCGTCCTGGTCCGTCTGACCACCGCCATCGCCCACTCCTCGGCGCCGGTGGAGGTGGGAGAGCCCCTGGGCCTCCCGCCCCGGGAGCCGCAACTGCTGCGGGATATCGCCCGCTTCACCAAGGCCGGCGCGGCGATCTGTATGCAACAACACCGGGACCTCATCGCCCGGCTGGAACGGGCTGGGGAGTGGATTCGGGAGGCCGGCCTGAACATCATTGCCCTGGGCCATCGGGGCGGCCTGGGGATTATCGCGGGCGGCGTCCCCGTCTCTTATCTGGACGAAGGGCTCCAGTTCCTGGCCCCCTACGGCCTGGACCCGGAGGCCGTCTCCGTCCTGCGGGTTCTGGCTCCCCATCCCTTCCCAGACCAGGAGGTTCGGAGGCTTCTGGAACATGTCGGGGTTGTGCTGGTCCTGGAGGAACTGGAGCCCCATCTGGAGCGGTCCGTCTACGTGGCGGCCCAGCAGGCGGGCTTTGCGGGCCGCATCGTGGGCAAACTGGACGGGACGCTCCCCCGGGTGGGGGAGTACGACGTCCGGCACGTGGTGCAGGGAATCGCAAAGGCACTGGGGTTGGCGCTCCCAGCCGACCTCTTCACCGCAGACGAAGGCCCCGAACGGCTGGCCGCGCCCCGCCCCATCACCGTCTGCCCTGGCTGTCCCCACCGGGGGACCTTCATCGCCCTTCAGCGGGCCATCCGACGCTCCGGATACCGGCGGGACCAGGTGATGGTGACGGGGGACATCGGTTGCACCATCCTGGGGATGAACCCGCCCTTTGAGGTCGTCTGGAATGAAGTTGCGATGGGGGCCAGCATCGGGCTGGCCCAGGGCTACGTCCACGCGGGAGTCCAGACGCCAGTGATCGCCACCATCGGCGACTCCACCTTCTTCCACGCGGGCATCCCGGCCCTGATCAACGCCGTCCAGTACGAGGTTCCCCTCACTGTCATCGTGATGGACAATGGCTGGACAGCGATGACGGGAATGCAATTTAACCCTGGCACGGACGCGGCCCTTCAGCCCTCCGGCAACCGGCGGGTGGACCTGGCCCGACTCATCCCCGCGCTGGGGGTGGACCACTTCTTTGAAGTGGACCCCTTTGATCTGGATGGGACCACTGCGGTCATCCAGCGCGCGCTGACACTGCCGGGCGTCAAGGTTATCCTGGCCCGTCAGGAATGCGCCATTCAGGCCGGACGGCGAGGGCTTCGGGCCGGGCGGGTCCAGGTCGTCCCCGAACACTGTAACCTCTGCCGGGTCTGTATCCTGCAGACGGGATGTCCGGCCATTGAGTTGGGGACGGAGGCCATCCACATAGACCCGGCCCTCTGCTATGGCTGTGGGCTCTGTGCCCAGGTCTGCCAGCGAGGGGCGATCCTCCGCGCCGAGCGGACCTTCTCGGAAACAGGACGCGGATAAACGCTGATGAACGCGGATGGGCGCGGATATTTTTCTCAACGCAGAGGGCGCAGGGGGCACAGAGAGTCAAAAATTTTCTCACTCTGCGGTTCTGATCAGAGATGCCACGGGCCGAAAGGCCAAGGCCATCTCTACCTTCAGGCGGCACAGACAGGAGAAAGCCAGAAATGTACGATGTCTACCTCATCGGGGTTGGCGGACAGGGGTTGTTGACCATCGGGGAGGTTCTGGCCGAAGCGGCGACGCGGCTGGGAATGCCCGTTCACCTCTACCCCTACAAGGGGATGGCCCAGCGGGGCGGGCTGGTTAGAGCCCAGTTGCGGCTGGGCCGGGAGGCTGCGGGCCCCAACATCCCCCCGCGCGGCGCGGACCTGGTCTTGGCGATGGAGGTCTCGGAAGCGCTGCGGGCGGTTCGGTTTCTGAAACCGGGGGGCGAGTTTCTGCTCTACGGGGAACAGTGGTTGCCGACGGCAGTGATGCTGGGCAAGGCCCCCTATCCTTCCCTGGAGGCGGTGCTGGACGCTGTTCGCACGGCGGGAGGTCATCCTCTCTACCTGCCACCGGACGGATGCCCGGTGGACGAAGGGGGGCCGCTTCCGGCCAACATCTACGTGCTGGGGGCGGCGGTGGGCCGGACTCGTCTGGGGGGGTATATCCCGCCGGAGGCGGTGGAGGAGGTCCTGCGGGGCTGGCGGGCGGCGGAGCGCAACCTGGCGGCGTTTCGCGCTGGCCTGGCCGCAAAGCCGTAGGGACAATGCGGCGGGGGGGGGGGGGCGGCGGGCGGGGGGCGCCCCCCCCCCCCCCCCGCCCCCCCCCCCCCCGCCGCATCGTTCTCCCCATCAGACCCGCTCGTAGGGGTCAAACATCTTGGCATATTCCTGCAGGGCAAAGCGATCCGTCATCCCCGCGATGTAGTCGCAGACAACGCGGTAGAGGTCCCCATCCTCCCCAATGCGGGCCTGGACCTCCAGAGGCAACTGAGCCGGCTCCGAAACGTAGGCCTGAAAGAGTTCCGTCACCACCCGCTCCGCCTTCTTCTGCATCCGGATGACCCGCGGGTGGCGGTAGAGCCGTTCCAGAAGGAAGGCTTTCAGTTCCCGGTTCATCCGCTGGACTTCGGGGGAGAAGGCAACGACATTCTCCGGAAGTTGACGAACCGCCTCCGGAGAGTCGGGCTTCCAGAGGTCCAGCCGTCGGCTCGTCTCAGTCAATAGGTCGGTGACCAGAAGGCCAATGAGCCGCCGGATGAGCCGGTGGCGAATCAGGTCGGTGAAGGAATCGCCCTTCCAGCCGATGCTCTCCTTGAGTTGCTCCCACCAGGCAATTCCCTCCAGGTCGCGCGGGGTAATGAGGCCGGAGCGGAGGCCATCGTCCAGATCGTGGGCTGTATAGGCGATCTCGTCGGCAGGGTTAGCCAACTGTGCTTCCAGCGTCCCCCGTTTTTCTGGCTCAAACCCCGTTGCGTCCGCAACGTCGTAGTCCGTCTCGTGCTTGACAATACCCTCCCGAACCTCCCAGGTCAAGTTCAGGCCGCGAAAGTCGGGGAAGCGCTGCTCCAGGAAGTCCACGATGCGCAGGCTCTGACGGTTGTGATCAAAGCCGCCGTGGTCGGCCATCAGCGCGTTGAGCGTCGCCTCCCCCGCGTGACCGAAGGGGGGATGTCCCAGGTCGTGGGCCAGACAGATGGCCTCCACCAGGTCCTCGTTGGCCCCCAGGGCTCGCGCCATCGTCCGCCCGATCTGCATCACCTCCAGCGTGTGGGTCAAGCGGGTGCGGTAGTAATCGCCTTCGTAGATGATGAAGACCTGGGTTTTGTACTCCAGGCGGCGGAACGCAGTCGTGTGGAGGATGCGGTCCCGGTCCCGCTGGAAGGCGGTGCGGTAGGGGTGCTCATCCTCCGGGAAGGACCGGCCGCGGGATTCCCGACTCTTAAAGCCGTAGGGGGCCAGGAAACGGGCCTCGTGTTCCTCATAGTCCTCGCGCCGCAGGAACATCGTGAGCCTCCTCTGGAGCGCAGGATGAAATCTCGGGCGACACTTCGTGACTTTGGAAAAAACCTTGCACGAGATGGATCTTGCGCTACGCTGGTTTCAAGAAAAATCCAGGCGAGGCTGGTTTTGCGTCCGAGTGCTCCTCCCGCAGATAACGGAGGACCTTCTCCTGGATACTGTCGCGCACCCGGCGGAAGGCCTCCATTCGGTCTTCCAGAAGGCCCTCAGCCGCAGCAGGGTCGGGGAATCCCATGTGGATAGCCTTCCCTGGCCCCAGCCAGGCAGGACACTCCTGGGCTGCGCTGTCGCAGAGGGTAATGACCACGTCAAAAGATTGAGTGCGGAACTCCTCCACCGACTTGGAGCGCTGATGGGAGATGTCTATCCCCAACTCCTGCATCGCCTGGACGGCCAGGGGATGGACATATCCGGAGGGATGGGTGCCCGCGGAGTACGCTTCCCACTGGTCGCCCAGGAAGTGGTTCACCAGTCCTTCCGCCATCTGGCTGCGGGCGGAGTTGCCGGTACAGAGAAAGAGCACTCGCCGTTTCATAGGGTGCCTCCCAAACTCCTGTCCGGCCGCTCAGAAGAGGGCCAGCAAAATAATGAAAAAGGGGCCCTGTAGGGCCCCTTTTTCGGATTCCGCTCATTGCTCCACTCGCCTCTTATGCCGCGGGCAGGGCCTCCCGCGCGACCTCGGCCAGACGGGCAAAGGTCGGGGCGTCCCGAACCGCGAGGTCGGCCAGGATTTTGCGGTCCAGCGCGACGCCGGCCCGTTTCAGGCCCGCGATGAACTGGCTGTAGGAAAGCCCGTGCAGACGGGCCGCCGCGTTGATCCGCACAATCCACAGTCGCCGCAGGTCCCGCCGCCGCTGCCGGCGGTGCCGGTAGGCATACCAGAGGGCCTTCATCCAGGCCTCGTTGGCCCGCCGCCAGAGGCGATGGCGCGTGCCGTAGTACCCCTTGGTCTGGCGGATGATTTTCTTGTGACGACGACGGGTTTTGGGTCCTCCTTTGACTCTCACGGCCTCATTTCCCCTTCTCTCGCAGATATGGTGCCAGGCGCATCACCCGCTTGCGGTCCGCCGGCGCTTCCACGACCAGCATTTCGTCGTAGAGCCGCTTGGCCCGCGCGCTTTTCTTCCGCCGCAGGTGGGATTTCCCCTGTTTGGTACGCATCAGTTGACCTTTGCCGCCCTTGCTGATACGGAACCGTTTGGATGTCGCTTTGTGCGTTCGGATCTTCGGCACGGAACCCTTCCCTCCCAGAAAGGTGTCTATTCAACCCATATATGGAGGGATTTTGCGGCGGCCTCTGGCCGCCGCAAAATCCCCTGCCCTTTCCTGCTCCTGCTATAGCCCAAAGGGCGCAAGATCAGGACTTTTTCGGTTTAGGTGCCAGAATCATCAGCATCGTCCGGCCTTCCATATCGGGGGCCTGCTCCACGACGGCAACATCGGCCAGGGCTTTCGCCACTTCCTGCAGTTGCTCCATCGCCAATTCCGGATAAGTGATCTCTCGCCCCCGGAAGCGAACCCGGACCTTAACTTTCATCCCCTCTTCCAGCCAGCGGCGAGCATCCCGGATTTTGATGTCCCGATCGTGTTCATCGGTCTTGGGCCGCAGGCGGATTTCTTTCACCTCCACCTGCTTCTGGGCCTTCCGAGCCTCCCGCTCTTTCTTGGTCTGCTCGTAGATGAACTTCCCGAAATCCACAATCCGGACTACAGGCGGATTCGCACTGGGTGCGATTTCCACCAGGTCCAGATTAGCCCGACGGGCCTGCTCCAGGGCCTCCTGCAAGGAGACAACCCCCAGATGTTCCCGGTTCGGACCGATCAGCCGAACCTGCGGCGCCTGAATCTCGTGGTTAACCCGATACGCAGAACGCAGGTCTTTTTTGAACTTTTTGGGTGGTCTTCGTTTGATGGTGCCCTCGCTTCCGCTGAAGATTCTGGCGTTTTCTGCAAGCGGGGATTATCATAACACAAGATGCCCAAGGTGTCAAATGGTAGTATCACTTTCGGGCAAGGATTTCTGCGATGGCACTACTACCTCCATCGGAACAGCCATGTCCTTGCCAAAAAGAGAAAGCAGGTTAAAATGGGAACATCCGTGTATCCTGCCAGGGAAAATACTGCTCCCATAGCCGCTGTCTTGTCTACGAGGAGGCACCTATGTCCCGAAGCGCTCTGTCTGAACTGAAAACTCTTCTCCGCTTCCCCTTTCAGGGGCCCGACTGGTCCAATCGGTTCATGATTGGCTCCGCTCTGCTTTTCGCAGGTTGGGTGGTCCCTCTTCTGCCGGCTCTCTTTGTCTATGGTTATGCGGTAGAACTGATGCGCCGGGTCATACAAGGGGAAGACCCGGAGTTGCCGCCCTGGCAGGATTGGGGTCGGCTTTTCACCGATGGCCTTCGCGCCTTCGTCGTGGCTTTCGTCTACCTGCTCCCCGGAACGGTTCTTTACTTTGGCGGGATCGGGTTCTACTACATCTCTTTCCTCATAATGGCTGTGTTTCAACCCCAGGACCCTCCCACTGGGCTTTTCCTGCTGGCATTGGCGGCGCTGTTTCTTGGCTTATTCCTGGGGTCTCTGCTCTACCTGTTGGGCGGGCTCCCTCTCCCCGCGGCCCTTGCCCACTTCGTCTCGGAAGACCGGCTGGCCGCAGCCTTTCACTTCCGCCGCTGGTGGACAGTACTCCGCAACCGGGGCTGGGAGTACCTGGCCGCCTGGCTTCTGCTCCTGGGAATCGCTGTGGCGGCATACTTGATTTTGATGCTTCCGTACTATACAATCTGCCTGTGCTGGCTGGTTCCCTTCCTGATGATCCCTGTGGCCTTCTATCTGACTGTCGTCGCAGCGGCCCTGTTTGGGATAGTGTGGAGGGAATGTCAGACGCAAAGTTGACAGGAGGAATATGCAGACGCGGGTAACCATTATCGGTCTGGGATGTGTCGGGAGTTCTATCGGGCTGGCGCTGCGACGGCAGTCACCGTCGCTGGAGGTAATGGGACACGATAAAGATCCGGAGATTGCCCGCCGGGCCGCGCAGAAGGGCGCGGTGACCCGGATCCACTGGAACCTTCCCGCTGCGTGTGAGCGGGCCTCGCTGATCGTCCTGGCGCTGCCTCTGCCTGCGGTGCGGGAGACAATGGAGGCTTTGGGACCCTACCTGGAGGAAGGGTGTGTGGTGACAGACACCGCTCCTCTGAAAGTCCCCGTCCTACAGTGGGCCCGCCAGTATCTCCCGCCCCGTGTCCACTTCATCACCGGCTTTCCAATTCCGGGGCCGAAGGTGGACCTCCGTGACCCACTTCAGGGCCCTGAGGCCGCGCGGGCTGACCTCTTTGAGGGCGGATTCTACTGTGTCACACCCGCCCCGGACACCGCCTCCGAAGCGGTAAGTGCCCTCCTGGGGCTGGCGGACGTCCTGAAGGCTCGTCCTCTCTTCCTTGACCCGGTGGAGAACGACGGGCTGCAGGCCGGGGCGATGGGCCTTCCTCAACTTGTCGCACTGGCACTGCTCCGCACACTGGTGGATGCTCCCGGATGGGCGGATATGCGAAAAATCGTTGGGTATGACTTTGCCTCTCTGACGGGTCCCCTTCAGGCGGGCACGGCCTCCACATGGAGCGCGGGTGCCCTCCTGAATCGGGAAAACCTGATCCAGCGGCTGGATATGTTCCTGGAGGAACTTCACCGCCTCCGGGAGTGGATTCTGGAAGAGAACAGGGAGGCTGTGGAGAAGGCCTACGCCCAGGCTGCTGCGTGGCGGAACCAGTGGCTCCAGGAGCGGGCACAGGGAATGCCCGAAGTCGGGGAAAGGCCGGCAGAACTCCCGACCATGGGGGAACAGATGTCCCAGATTTTCTTCGGTGGGCTGTTTCGTCGTCGTCCGCCCCGGAAGGAATAAGGGGGTGAGTCCGATAGTTCGGCGCAAGAATCGTCAGCCAACGAGTGTGAAGAGCTAAGGTGATGGATCGCCCACTGCGCATCCTGATGATTGCGCCGACCTCCTTTTTCTTGGACTACGGCTGCCACGTCCGTATCCTGGAAGAGGCACGGGTTCTGCAGCGTTTAGGACATCAGGTCACCATTGTCACCTACTACCTGGGCCGGGATATTCCTGGCCTGGAGATTCTCCGCTGTCGTCCAACCCCCTGGCGGGCCGACTATGAAGTCGGATCCAGCCTCCACAAACTGGCCTTTGACGTCTTCCTGGCCTGGCGGGTGTGGGATGTGCTCCTGCACCGCCGCTTTGACCTCATCCACGGGCACCTCTACGAGGGCGCACTCATCGGAAAGGTGGTGGGTCGGCCCTGGCGGCTTCCTGTCGTATTTGACCGGCAGGGAAGCCTGACCGGGGAGATGGTGGACCACCGTTTTCTCAACCCCAACGGCCCATGGTATCGCTGGGTTCGCTTGCTGGAGGAGCGCATCAACGAGATGGCCGACGTCATCGTCACCAGCACCCAGCAGGGCGCGGTCCAGTTGGGATACCTGGGGGACCGGGTCCGCATCCGTCCTCTTCCAGACTGTGTCAACGCCGACTTTTTCCGGCCGGGGGTTCTTTCCAGGGAGGAAATCCGGGCCCGGCGGGCCGCGCTGGGGCTGCCTCCGGAGGGGCCTGTAGTAGTCTACCTGGGCCTGCTGGCCGATTGGCAGGGCATTCCTCAACTCCTGCAGGCCGCACGGGTACTCAAAGAGCGCGAGGTTCCGGTCCATTTTCTCATCGGAGGCTTCCCCGCCGAGGAGTATTATCGGAGAATGGCCCAGAGCCTGGGAGTGGGCGACCGGGTCGTCTTCACGGGCAAGGTCCCCTATGAGGAAAGCCCAGCCCATCTGGCCCTGGGCGATATTGCGGTGGCGCCCAAACTCTCCGCCACGGAGGGGAGTGGCAAGATTCTGAACTATATGGCGATGGCCCTGCCGACGGTAGCCTTTGATACCCCGGTCAGCCGGGAATATCTGGGCTCCCTGGGGGTGTACGCATCTCCGCCCGGCAGCCCCGTTGCCCTGGCGGACTGCATTCAGGCCCTTCTGGAACAGCCCGGTCTGCGGCAGGCGCTGGGGAATGGACTCCGACAACGGGCCCTGCGCCACTTCTCTTGGGACCGGGCAGGGCGCCAGTTAGTCGCCATCTACCGGGAATTGGTGGCGCGGAAAAGAGGGGCCAGGTAGGGGAAATAGGATGCGTGGCGCAGGCTGTTCGCCTGCGCCACGCAGACCTGGCGACCTGCGCTACGGGCGATTGCGCAGGTCCTAAAAAGAATCCAGCACGCCCTACAGGATGAGCATTGCGTCGCCGAAACTGTAGAACCGATACCGCAGGCGGACGGCCTCCTCGTAGGCCCGCAGAATGAATTCCCGCCCCGCGAAGGCGGCCACCAGCAGGATCAGGGTGGACCGGGGAAGGTGAAAGTTGGTCATCAGAGCATCCACCGCCCGGAACCGAAAGCCAGGGTAAATGTACAGGTCCGTCCACCCCTCATAGGGGGCCACGGCCCTCCAGGGACAGGGTTCGGCATCAGGACAGCCCCCCACGGCCGCCAGGGCCGCCGTCTCCAGGACCCGCACCGAGGTTGTCCCAACCGCGATGATCCGCCTCCCCTCCAGTTTGGCCCGGTTAATCTGTTCCGCGACTTCGGGGGTCAGACGACAGTACTCCCGGTGAATCCGGTGTTCCTCCGCCCACTCCTCTTTGACGGGCTGGAAGGTGTCCAGCCCCACATGGAGGGTAACGAAGAGGGATTCTATGCCCCGCTCCCGAAGCCGCAGAAGGAGTTCCGGGGTAAAGTGGAGGCCCGCAGTCGGTGCAGCGACGGAGCCCGGCGTCCGGGCGTAGACCGTCTGATAGCGTTCCGGGTCGTGGAGGGGACGGTGGATGTAGGGGGGAAGAGGGACTTCCCCCACTTCCTCCGCCAGCGCCAGGGCGGGCCGGTCAAAGGAGAGGACCCGTACTCCCTTTTCTCCTTCCCCGACGACCTTCGCCCCAGCCACCGGCGCACCCTCCCGACTCTCCAGAATCATTAACTCCATCCCGACGCGAACCCGCCCTCGTACCAGGACTTCCCAGACATACTCGTTCTGGGGCCGCAGAAGCAGGACCTCCACGTTTCCACCCGTGGGCTTGCGAGCAAAAAGGCGCGCGCGGATGACCCGGCTCTCGTTGAAGACCAGGATGTCGCCGGGCCGCAGCAGGTCCGGCAGGTCGCGGACGTGGTGGTGGGAGATGGACTCCGTGGTCCGGTCCAGAACCATCAGCCGGGCCGCATCCCGCGGCTCTATGGGCTCCTGGGCGATCAGTTCCTCCGGAAGATGGTAGTCAAAATCCGCCATTCGCAGAGCAGACATAGCCAACCTCGCGAACAACAATTTCCTGCAGGGGCATGGGGTTTTGCGGCGGGCGATTCTCCCGCCCGCCGCAAAACCCCATCTATCTCCGGTTCAAAATCTCCCGCGTCCGGAGAATGTCCTGCTGAATCTGGGCCACCAGCGCGTTCAGGCTGGGAAAGACCTCCTCGTCCCGCAGGCGGGCGATGAAGTCCAGCGCAAGGGGTTGGTCATATAGGTCGCCGTCAAAGTCCAGCAGGTGGGCCTCCACGGTCAGATGGTCCGGAGCGATGGTCGGGCGGACGCCCACGTTGACCACCGCGGCCCAGGTCTTTCCGTCGGGGGTGTGGGCATAGCAGGCATAGACCCCGTTGGCGGGGATAAGCCGGCCTTCCGGTGGCTGCAGGTTCGCTGTGGGAATTCCCAAACGACGGCCCAACCCCCGCCCGCGGACCACCCGCCCAGCGAGCCGGTACGGACGCCCCAGACACCCGTTGGCTTCCTCTACATCCCCCGCCGTCAGAGCGGCACGGATACGGGTGCTGCTGATAACGTCCCCGCGCCAGAAGAGGGGCTCCACGACCTGGACCCGGAACCCCACCCGTTCGCCCATCCGCTGGAGGAAGGGAACGTTCCCCTCCCGTCGGTGGCCCAGGGCGAAGTCGGGGCCCACCCAGAGTTCCGCCAGGTTCAGGTGGTGGCAGAGCATCCCGACGAAGCGGGCCGCGGAGGTGCCCGCAAGGGCGGGGGTGAAACGCAGGATCAGCAGAATGTCCACCCCCAGGTCGGCGATCAGCGCGGCCTTCTCCTCCGGCGTGGTCAGCGCAGCGACGGGGCTCCGCCCCAACAACGCCCCCGGATGGGGGTCAAAGGTCAGCACGACGGCGAGCCTTCCGGCCTTATGAGCCGCCTGCGTCATGGAGCCGATGAGGTGCTGATGGCCCCGGTGGACTCCGTCAAAGGCTCCGATGGTAACGTGCGAAGGGGTGTCCAGGTGCAGCGCGTCCAGGTCCCGGAACAGTTCCATAGGTTATGTCGTCCGTAACACTTTCTTCGGATGCCAGGTCCCCCGTTCGGAGAATTCCAGAATGGCCAGCAGATGGCCGTCGGGCCCGTAGGCACGGGCCAGAAAAGGCTTCGGCCCTTCCGGCCCAGCAATGCCCCAGCGGTCTGGGATGTCCTGCCCGTGCCCGACCGACCGCGCCTCCGCTGGGGTCAGGTGGAGCGCCGGGAATCGCTGGAGGGCAGCATCCGGCGGCAGGAGGACCCGGGACAGTCGCTCGCGCGTGAGCGCGTCCAGTTCCACCGCGTCCTCCAGGCGAAACTCACCGCTCGCCAGGCGGACCAGCCCCGCCAGATAGGCCCCACAGCCCAGCGCTTCTCCCAGGTCGTGGGCTAAGGACCGGATGTAGGTGCCAGGGGAGCAAAGGACCTCCAGGGTCAGGTCCGGCGGAGCCCATTCCACCAGGTCCAGCCGATAAATCTCCACGGGCCGCGGGGCCCGGTCCACCGTTTCCCCCCGACGGGCCAGATGATAGAGAGGGCGCCCCCCCTTTTTCAGGGCGGAGAACATCGGCGGGACCTGAAGGATAGGGCCGCGGAAGCGCTCCAGCGCCCGATCCACGTCCTCCCGGCTTACGGTCACGGGCCGCTGGGCGACAACGGTCCCTTCTGCGTCGTAGGTGTCGGTCGTGATGCCCAGCCGAACGCGCGCACGGTAGAGTTTGGGCGAATCCATCAGGAACTCCGCCAGCCGGGTCGCGCTCCCCAGGCAGACCAGGAGGACTCCCGTCGCCAGTGGGTCCAGCGTCCCTGCGTGACCCACCTGACGCTGGCTGGCCAACCGTCGCACCCGGTCTACGACGTCGTGGGAAGTCAGGCCATAGGGTTTGTTGATGTTGAGGATTCCGTCCACGTTCCTGGAGTTCAGTTGTAACACACAAAACCTGCTCTGTCAAGGTTGACAAATCGGCAATTGTCGCTATAATACCCTCCGTAGTATACCTGCAGCGCGAATGTGCAATTGCGGTGGCTCCTGCCACCGCAACATTTTCTTTGGAGGTTCTCTCGTGTACGCGGTGGTACGCACTGGTGGACATCAATATCGGGTTTCCGTAGGGGATCAGTTGCTGGTGGAAAAACTGCCGGTTCCAGAGGGCGCGCACATAGAACTGGAGGAAGTTCTGCTGGTAGCGGACGACAGCGGGCAGGTTCGGATCGGGACGCCCCTGGTGGAGGGCGCGCGGGTCCGGGCCAGAGTGCTGGCCCAGGAGAAGGGCCCGAAAATCCGCATCTTCAAGTACATCCCCAAAGAACGCTATCGCCGGCGCAAAGGCCACCGGCAGCAGTACACCCGCCTTCAGGTGGAAGAGATTGTGGTGTAGGAGGTGAGCGATGGCACATAAGAAGGGTGCAGGCAGCAGCCGCAACGGCCGCGATAGCCGGAGCAAGCGGCTGGGGATTAAGAAGTTCGGCGGCGAGGCCGTCGTCGCGGGGAACATCATCGTCCGTCAGCGGGGTATGCGGATTAAGCCGGGCCTGAACGTGGGTATGGGCAAGGACTACACCCTCTTCGCCCTGACGGACGGCTATGTCTGTTTTGAACCCCTTCCCGGTGGACGGAAGCGGGTCAGCGTATATCCGGAACGGAGGGCGGTGTGAAGAAGGACATCCATCCCAAGTACTACCCTCAGGCTCAGGTTATCTGCGCGTGCGGCAACACCTGGACGGTTGGGGCAACGGTCCCCCTGATCCGCACCGACGTTTGTTCCAAGTGTCACCCCTTTTTCACGGGCGAGCAGCGAATTGTGGACACCGAGGGGCAGGTAGACCGGTTCCGTAGCCGTCTGGAGCGGCGGGACCAGTTGCGTGCGGAGGCGGAGGCCCGGCGTAAGGCTGCGACATCTCCCCTTCAGCCTATCACGGTTTTGGGACTGGCGCCTCAGGAAGAGGCGGTCCTGCGGGATGCGGGGATTCAGACGATCCAGGACGTCCTGGACCGGCTGGCCCAGGGTGGGGACGAGGCACTGACCTCCATCCGGGGCTTTGACCTGAAAGCCCTGGCGACACTGAAGAAGCGGTTGCGCTCCCGCGGCTTCCTCCTGCCCGGCGACCAGCCCCAGCAGAGCACGGTCGCCGAAGCGGGCTAATCTGGGGTTCCGAAACGCAAAGCGAGGGCAGGCGGACAGGGGTCACCTGCCCTTCGTTTTTGTTTCTGGAGGAGCGATGTACGGCAAACCGACAGGGGGCTGGATTGAGGTCATCTGCGGGAGCATGTTCTCCGGCAAAACGGAGGAACTGATCCGCCGGGTCCGCCGGGCACAGATTGCCCGCCAGAAAGTCCAGGTCTTCAAACACAGTCTGGACGCCCGCTACGCCCAGCGGGAGGTCGCCTCCCACAACGGCCTGCAACTGGAGGCCACGCCGGTGGAGAACTCCGCCCAAATTCGGGCCCTGCTGGAGCCCGATACGACCGTTGTCGCAATAGACGAAGGACAGTTCTTTGACGACGGCATCATTGCCCTCTGCGAAGAACTGGCCGACCGAGGGCTCCGGGTCATCATTGCGGGGCTGGACCTGGACTTCCGGGGCGAGCCCTTTGGGCCGATGCCCCAGTTAATGGCTCGCGCGGAGCGGGTGGACAAACTCCAGGCCATCTGTGTGGTCTGCGGGGGCCCTGCCAGCCGGACCCAGCGGCTGATCAACGGTCAACCCGCAGCCTACGACGACCCCATCATTCTGGTCGGGGCCGACGAGGTCTATCAGGCCCGCTGTCGGGGGTGCCATCAGGTACACCGCAAATAGCGAGCAGAGGTTTGGGGATGGGCGGCCTTCGGCCGCCCATCCCCCATCATCCCTTTCTGGAGCAAGAAGCAATGGACCTTCAAAACCGATGGGATTTCTCCGCCATTGACCGGGTGCTGCTGGATGAGGTGACCATCCAGCGGCGAGTGGACGAACTGGCCGCTCAGATCAGCGCGGACTACGCAGAAATAGACGACCTGGTCCTGGTCGGGGTCCTGAAGGGGGCCTTTATCTTCCTGGCCGACCTGGCCCGCCGCCTGACGATCCCCCACCACGTGGACTTCATCGCGCTCTCCAGTTACAACCGGGGAGCCGTGAGCACGGGGGCAGTCCGGATGATTATGGACACGCGCGCCCCGGTGACCGGGCGCAACGTCCTCATTGTGGAGGACATCGTGGATACCGGCTATACCCTGGACTACCTGCTGCGCATCTTCCAGGCCCGCCGGCCCGCCTCCGTGCGTGCCTGTGTCCTCCTGAGCAAGCCGGAACGACGCAAGGTGGACGTCCCTGTAGATTATCTGGGCTTTGAAATTCCGGATGTCTGGGTCGTCGGCTATGGCCTGGACTACGCCGATCGCTTCCGTACCCTCCCCTACATCGCGGCGCTGAAGCGGGAGGTCTACGAGAAGGGACGCGGATGAACGCAGATTTTGAGTCACTCCAGAGACCCGAAGACACGAAGTTTCGGAAATTCGCTCCGTCCTCCGCGAAGGAGAATACAGATAGGTGCCGACGCAAGCAGATGCCGTATGGACGAGTTCTCCCCTATTGACCGCCTGCGCAGTCAACTGATAGACTTGATGGCGGTGGAGCGCGTGGAGGTCTCCAGGGAGGGCAATCTTGTCGCCTTCTATGGGCCCCTCTACGGCCCACCGGACGCTGTTTTTGACCGGCTCTCCCAGCGGTTTGCTGCGCTGGGATACACTGCTTTTCTCTCCCGCGAGGGGAAGACGTACCGGGTCGTGGCTGTTCCCGGCGTGGCCCGAGCGCCCCGGCGCTCCCGCCCCTGGATTCATCTCATCCTCTTTCTGGCGACGTTTCTGACCGTCACCCTGGCAGGGGCCAATCCCGAGGTCGGCGGCGGCCCGGTCGGATATCTGCTCTCCGGGCTTCCCTTTGCCCTGACGCTGATGCTCATCCTGCTGGCCCACGAACTGGCCCACTATTTCGTGGGCCGGCGGTACGGCTCCCCTGTCAGCCTGCCCTACTTCATCCCGATGCCGCTGAGCATTCTGGGCACGATGGGCGCGGTTATCTTTCAGGGAGAACGGGTGCGGGACCGCAAGGCCCTTTTTGACATTGGAATCGCCGGTCCCCTTGCTGGATTCCTTGTGGCCGTCCCTCTCCTGATTTTGGGGCTGCTGTTTACCCGCGTGGGGAGGCCCTCCGATTTCCTCCCCCCGGAACGGTGGACCGGCGTCGTCTACCAGGAGGGGAACTCGCTCCTCTACCTGGCCGCCAAATACCTGGTCTTCGGGCGGGTCCTGCCGGACCCCAGGACCGGCGAGGATGTCTGGCTCTCCCTGCCCGCCAGCCCAGGCGGTCCCATCGCCTTTGCGGCCTGGGCGGGTTTGCTGGTGACCGCGCTGAATCTGATGCCCATCGGGCAGTTGGACGGAGGCCATGTGGCCTACGCGCTGCTGGGGCGACGCGCGTGGAAACTGGCCTATATCGTGATCGGTCTGTTGATCCTACTGGGGCTCTACTTCTTGGCTCAGGGGAATCCGGCCTGGCCTACGTGGATCGTCTGGGCCTTCCTGGGCCTCCTCTTTGGGCCCCGTCATCCTCCGCCGCTGAATGACGCCTCCAGCCTGGACGGTCGGCGAGTCGCCCTGGGGCTGCTAATGCTCCTGATTTTCATCGTGACGTTCGTACCAGTGCCGCTGATCGTCATCCCGGTGCAGTAATGGGAGACCTGAGGGATGGGGCGGCGGCCGAAGGCCGCCGCCCCAAAGCCCCCTCTACCCCCGCCCGAAGTTTGGCCCTCTTTTGGAAGGAAGCGAGAGCCCAATGCGGAAAAGCCGAAGACAAAGGCCAAAGTTGGGGGTCGGGGGGCCTTAAGGTTGTAGCCCGCCATTCCGGACGGAGCCTCCTTTGAAGCAATTTGGCGCAGGGCTTCAGCACTCCTTAAAAGGCTTCCTCAGCGGAACGATCGTCGGCTTTCTGCTGGTCGTCGCTCTGTATCTGAACCTGTGTCCCTCGGAACGACTGCGCCTGAACGACCTGCTTTATCCCTCCTCCAGCGCTGAAGCCCCAGTCGCCATCGTCCTTATAGACGAGGAAGCCGTCCACCGTTACGGGCGACCAGAGACCTGGTCGGCCGACCTGTATCAGACGCTTTTTCTCGCCCTTCAGGGGGCAGGAGCCCAGGTCATCGCCCTGACCTTCCCGGTCCCTTCGCAGGCCGAGGCGGCCCTTGCCTCTTTACCTGATGCAAAGAACATCGTTCTGCCGGTCCTGGGGGCTGGCAATCCCCGGACCGGGAACGGCAGGCTCGTATACCCGTACCTGGTGGGACCAGAGCCCGGTCGTTTCTCCATCGGACATCTGAACCTGATCCCGGACGCAGACGGCGTCCTCCGACGGCTCCCGCTCTGGGTGAGTGGGCCAGGGTACACGGTGCCAGCCCTGGCGTGGCGCGCCGCGGCTTTGTATCTGGGCACCAGCATCCCCCTTCCCACCGCCAACGGTGCGCTTCAATGGGCTGGTCACTCCATCACGCAGGACGCCGCAGGCAGAGTGCTGATTTATTTTTCCTCCTCCCCTATTCCCATCCGCCAACTCACAGACCTGCAAGACCCAGGATTTCCACCCAATGCCCTCGCAGGGCGCATCGTCTTCGTCGGTATCTCCCCAGAGGAAAATCAGGACACTTATCGGACTCCTGTCGGAGAGATGAGCGCAGTCCAGATCCAGGCCCGCGCGGCGGCCGCGCTGATGCTGGGGCTAACGCTGACCCCTCTCCCCGCAGTGACGGCTCTCCTTACTTTTGTTGCCTCTACTCTTTCCGGCTGGATGGTGGCCCGGCTCTATGCTCCGGTTCGGATTCTCGTCGGACTGTTGGGCCTTGCTCCAGGCACTGTTCTGATTTGCTATCTTCTCTATCAGAACGGACTTCAGGTAGACCTATTGGTCCCGCTGGCTGGAATTCTGACTTCCGCGCTGGTGGCAGCCCTATGGCGTTCTCGCGAGTACCATCTGCGGCGGGAGCGCCTTCTGCGAAGCCTGCAGGGACGCCTCTCTTCCGGCCTACTGGACCGTCTGCTCACGGACCCGCGCAGCGAACAGTTGCTGGCCCCGAACATCCGCTTTGTCGCGGTCCTGTTTGCGGACATCCGGGGGTTTGTTCGTCTGACCGAAGGGCAGGACCCCCGAAAGATTCAGGAGACCGCAAACGCTCACCTGGCCCAATTCACTCAGGCTGTTGTGGACGCTGAGGGAATTGTCATCAAGTACATCGGGGATATGATTGCGGCGGTCTTCAATGCCCCTCTGCCGATCGCGCAACCGACAGACCAGGCTCTCTGCGCTGCGCTGGATGGGCTCCGTCGCCTGCGGGACCTCTGGAGCCGAAACCCGGAAATGGTCCGGATGCAGATGGGAGTTGGGATTCATGTCGGGCCGGCGGTCGTGGGACTCCTCGGCCCCGCGGAGCGGCAGGAATACGACGCCATCGGAGATACCGTGAACGTGGCAGCCCGGCTGAGCACGTACGCGCCTGCCGGGGAAATTTACGTCACGGAGGCGGTGGTGGCAACTGCGGGAAAAGAATGGGTATTTGAGCCCGTGGGAACTCTCCGGCTCAGAGGACGGTACGAGCCGGTGATTGTCTACAGATTGAAGGAAACTCCGTTTCCTCCAACAGGGATCAGAAGAGTATTTACCTCAAGCCTTCTTCCGAGAGGATAGGGACTTTTCAGAGCAACCAGGGATTGAACCGCTTCTCCTGCCCGACCGTCGTTTTGGGGCCATGTCCGGGATAGAGGATGGTTTCATCGGGCAGGCTGAAGAGAACGTCCGCGATGGACTGCATCAGCGTATCCCAATCCCCACCAGGCAGGTCGGTCCGGCCCACCCCCATCGCGAAGAGAACGTCGCCGTCAAACGCAACCCCTTCCTCTTGAATGTGGAAGGTCACGCTTCCCGGCGAGTGCCCAGGCGTGTGCAACACCTTCAACCGCAGCGTCCCAACCTCCAGGACCTGCCCGTCCGCCAGTTCCAGGTCCGGAGGAGGGCTCGGCGGAATCCGCACTCCAAACCACGTGGACCCACCCCGCGAGTCCAGGATAGGCCGCTCCGCCGGATGAATCCCCAGCAGGGCTCCCGTGGCCGCAACGACCTCCGCGTTGGCGGCCATATGGTCAAAGTGACAGTGGGTGTTCAGGACGTACCGGACATTCAACCCGGCGTCCCGAACGGCCTTGAGGATGCGGTCTGCGTCTCCGCCGGGGTCAATGATGACCGCTTCTTTGGTCTTCTCGCAGCCCACGATATAGCAGTTGGTCTGAATAAGGCCGACAACCAGCGTTTTCAGCAGCATAGCGTCACCCTGAGGCCGGACATCTGGCAGGCTGACCAAGATTCCCGCGCGACCGGCCGCCCCTTGCCGTCCAGAGCCTGTATGGACAACTGCAAGCGGTTGTCCCACATCTTGAACTCACCCCACCTCTACTCGGCTTGCCCCCTCCAGCGCGTCCTGGGCCAGCGCGTCCATATCCACAGCAGACTCCGCCCGGAGCACATCCTCCAGATGGGGATGGGTGACCACCCGTCGGGGCATCAGGAACTGGCAGCAGTCGTCTCCTTCCATCAGAGAAAGAGAGAAGGTCCCAATCCGCTCCGCGATGGCAATAATCTCCAGTTTGTCCAGGCCGATGAGGGGGCGCAGGACAGGCAGCCCAGCCGCGTCCTCCACCACCGCAAGGCTCTCCAGGGTCTGAGAGGCCACCTGACCCAGAGACTCCCCAGTGAAGATGGCTTTCGCTCCCTCCCGACGGGCCAGCATCGTCGCCACCCGCATCATCAGCCGACGGTAGAGGATGACTCGGTAGGCGACCGGTGCTCGCACAGTGATTTCCCGCTGCTGTTTCCCAATGGGAACAACATAGAGGTACGGTTCCATCCCGTACCGGGCCAGCGTGCGCACAATCTCCCGCGCCCGCGCTTCTGACCCCATCCAGTTGCCAAAGGGACGGCTGTGAAAGTGAATGGGGATGACCCGACACCCCCGCTTGAGGGCGAAGTAGCCCGCCACCGGAGAATCTATGCCTCCGGAAAGAAGCAGGACAACCTTCCCGCTGGTCCCGACCGGCAACCCCCCCGGCCCCTCCACTCGCCCCAGGTAGACAACCGCCCGGTCCCGCAGAATCTCCACCCCGATATCCAGTTCCGCGCCCTTCAGACGGACAGGCCACCCCATCTTTTGCTGGACAACAGCCCCCAGTTCCTGCTGGATTTCGGGCGAAGTGAGCGGGAAGGCTTTGTTATCCCGGCTCGCGGAAATCCGGAAGGAAGAGACCGGGCCTTCGGGGAGATTTTCCAGGATGGCCTCCTGGATGGCGGCCATATCCAGGGCGGTCAGATACGCGGGGGCAAAGTGTGCGATCCCAAAGACAGTGGAAAGCGCCTCAGCCCACCGCTGGGGGGACCAGGGCTCCTCCAGATGGACCAGAATTCGCCCGGAGAGCCGCTCTGTCCGCCCCCGTCCTCCCAGGGCCTCCACCCGGCGCAGGATATTCTGCGCGAGAGTGCGCTCAAAGAAGGGGCGGTTCGTCCCCTTCAGGCCGATTTCTGAATAATGGACGACCGCGTGCGGGGTTTCTCGCATGGATGGTCTCGGAAACTTTCGTTGGGACGGCGGAACGGCCCCAACGAAGGTTTATTCTCCCCCACTAAAGATCTCCCTGGCCGCCTCTATCAACTCCTGGCGGCGGTCCTGGGGGACCGCCTTCACCTCCAGGTATCGTTCCAGGAGTTGGATGGGGGTCAGTTCCTCCGGACGCATCGTCCCCAGGCGCAGGCGGGCCTTTCGCTCCACCTCGGACCGGATACCTGCGACAAAGGCGGCGCCCTCCAACAGCCGACGGACGTCGGCCTCCCGGACCTGCTTTTCCTGCTCCGGGCGCAGCCGGAGGATGACACGGACGACCGCGTTGCGAAAATCATATCGGGCGACAGCCTCCCGGAGCATGGCCAACGGGTCGCCTGCCTCCCGCAGGTCGGCCTCAATAGTGACGAAAGGGCGGGCCTTCACTTCCACAAAGCGCCACGTGGTCTCCCCGCGCCGCAACTGCACCCAGCAGAACCCCTTGGGCTCCCGTTCCTCACCGAAATCAATCCGCTCCAAACTCCCCGCATAGACGACGGGTGGATGCCCGTTGTGCAGGCTCTGGTGCTTGTGGATGTGGCCCAGCGCAACGTAGTCCCAGACCGGGTCCGTCAGGGCGGAGAGGAGGATGACGGTATCGCGACCGATCATCACCCCGCGCTCCGAGCCGTAGGTTGCGCCGGAAACGCTCAAATGGGCCGTCAACACGGCGGGCACCTCCGGGTCTATCTGACGGGCCAGGGCTCCGATGTTGTCGGTCACGATTTTCTGGAGGGCGGCATCCAGGTCGGGAAGGGAGAGCCCGCGGAACTCCTCGTGAGCCAGAAGGCGGGTGCGGATCGGGAAGGGGACGACGGCCACCTGTACCGGTCCCCGGCGGGTCTGGATGCGGAAAACCCCTTCCTCCCGGCCCACGTAGACATTGGGAACCGCCAGGGTCTGGAAGATATCCACCGTGGAGGCCCGCTGGGGCATCGTGGGAAGGTCGTGGTTGCCCACCAGCAGGACGACGGGAACCCCTGCGTCCACCAGTTGCTTGACCCGCCGGGCAAAAGCCCGCTGATAGGTCGGATTAGGGTCCCGGGTCTTGTAGGCATCCCCGGCGAAGACCACCAGGTCCGCCTCGTTCTCCAGGGCATAGGCCACCACTTCGTCCAGCCGGTCCAGGAAGTCCCGCACCCGGCTGTTGACGCCCGTAGAGGGGTCCAGCCGCCCGTAGTTCTCTATGCCAATGTGGAGGTCGGCGAAGTGGAGCAGGCGAATAGGCTCCTTCGGCATTGGCACGCTCCTCAACCCACCCGTCGGATAACCATCACCACCTTGCCGCGGATTTCCACCTGGCGCGGGTCGTCTATGTAGATGGGCTCCTTCGCGGGATTGGCGGGCTGAAGGCGGACCCGGTTCCCCTCCCAGTAGACCCGCTTGAGGGTCGTCTCCTCCCGGTCCCGCAGCCAGACAGCAGCCATTTCCCCGTTCTCCACTTGCGGCGTGGCCCGCAGAATGACGATGTCCCCATCGTGAATCAGTGCGTCAATCATAGAATCCCCCTGGACCCGGAGGGCGTAGAGGTCGCGGGGGTCTCCGAGGATGCCGCGGGTGAGTTCAATGGTGTCGGCGACGTCACTCTGGACCGTGTCGGAGAAGACGGGGATGGGCTCCCCCGCCGCAATCACGCCAACCAGGGGAATGGAGATCACCTCGCTCTCCCCGGCATCTTGAAGACGGTCTCGGGGCCGGAGGGACCAGGTTTCCGAATCGGGTTCCCGGCTCTCCCGAAGGCGGAGGCTGCGGGAACGGCCGGGTGTGCGGATCAGGTATCCCGCCTGTTCCAGCCGCTCCAGGTGGTGAACCACGGCGGAGGGAGAATGCAGGCCCACCGCCTCCCCGATTTCCCGCACCGAGGGAGGATAACCGTTCTCGGCGACGAAGGTCTCAATGTACTCCAGAATCTGCCGCTGCCGCAGCGTCAGCCGCTCCCATCCCGGTTCCATACCCACCTCCTCTCTCCCAGACTTCGCCTTGCCGCCCCAGACTACTGGTGGGGGTTTGCGGCGGCCCCCCGGCCACCGCAACCCCCCTACGGGACCAGCACAATTTTGCCAAACTGCTCTCCCCGCTCCATCAACTCAAAGGCCCGCTTCCCCTCCGCAAGAGGCATCACCCGGTCCACCACCGGTTTGAGTTTCCCCGCCCAGACGAGGGCCATCACGTCCCGGAAGTCCTGGTGGCTCCCCATCGTGGAGCCGATAATGCTGATCTGCTTGCCGAAGATGTAGCGGATGTCTATCTGGGCCTCCGGGCCGGAGGTATTGCCAACGATAACAATGCGCCCGCCCCGCGCGACGACCCGCATACTCTGCATCAGCGTCGCCCGGCCCACGTTGTCCACCACCACGTCCACCCCCCGGCGGTCCGTCAGCCGGTAGAGGGTTTTCGGCCAGTCGGGGTCCTCTCTGTAGTTTAAGACGACGTCGGCCCCCAGTTCCTTCGCGCGCGCCATCTTCTCCTCGGTGGAGGTCAGCGCGTAGACAGTGGCCCCAGCCAGTTTGGCGATCTGGATCGCCATAGAGTTGACGCCGCCCCCGGCGCCGATAATGAGGACGGATTCCCCGGCGCGCAGGCGGGCCCGGTGGATGAGCATGCGCCAGGCGGTGAGGGAAACCAGAAGGGGTGCCGCGGCCTGGGGGAAGTCCCACCCCTCTGGGATGGCCATCAGGTTCTCCGCTGGGACAACGACGTACTCTGCCTGCCCGCCCCGAATCTGCTCCCCCAGGATGACGTATCCGGGGCTGACGGAGTCCTCCCCTCGGCGGGTATATTCGTCCACCGCTGTGGAGATACCGGGGTCCACCACTACCCGCTGCCCGATCTCCCAGCCGGAGATCCCAGGACCCAGGGCGGCGATTTCCCCGGCCACGTCGGCCCCACACCAATGGGGCATCTGAAGTTTCAGGCCGGGCCAACCCCGCCGAACCCAGATGTCCAGGTGATTGAGTGCGCAGGCCCGCACCCGCACCAGCACCTGACCGGGACCCGGTTCCGGGTCCGGCACCTCCTCGTAGCGTAGGACATCCAGTTCGCCGTGTTCGTGAAAGCAAAGCGCCTTCATCGGAGACCTCCTTCACAGGACAAAGAGCAGCATCTGAAGGGGGAGTTTGACCAGGCCAACCAAGAAGCCGATCAGGTCCAGCCCCAGGTAGGGGAGCAGGAACAGGAGGCCCAGCAGGACGTAGGGGCTATAGGGGCGGAAGGAGAGCAGGTAATCGCTCCATCGGAGGGGGAGGATCCCCACCAGGACCTTCTCTCCGTCCAGGGGATAAAAGGGGAGCAGGTTGAAAATGGCCAGGTTCAGGCTGACGTCGGCGATGAGCCACAGGAGCGTCGCCAGGTTGGTTCCCCCAATGTCCAGACCGGAGAGCAGGCCCAGCCGGAAGGGAATCGCGCAGACCATCGCCAGGAGCAGGTTGGAGGCTGGTCCTGCAAAGGAAGAGAGGGCCATTCCCGTCCGAGGGTTGGTCCGCATCCGATAGGGATTCACCGGCACAGGCTTGGCCCAGCCGAATCCAGTCAGCAGGATGAGGATGGCGCCCAGGATATCCAGATGAGCCAGGGGGTTCAAACTCAACCGACCCTCCCAGCGAGGGGTATCGTCTCCCAGCCGGTCCGCCGACCAGGCGTGAGCCCACTCGTGCAGGGGAAGGCCAACCAGCAAAACGATCAGTCGGGCCAGAAACGTGATCGGGGAAATCCCGAACATAACGGCCTCCGGAAAAGCGTATCGGACGCAGATGAACTCGGGAAGCGTGGATTTTGTGTTTTGTTTTAAACCACAAAGGGCGCAAAGATGTCTTGGAATCTTTGCGCCTTGGCATCTTCGTGGTGAACCCGAACGGGCGTCCTATCCCTTTCCCGCCGCACGGAGAATCTGAGAGACCAACTGGCTCCCCAGGATCGCCAGCCCGTCGGTAGGCATATAGTGAGGGGCGGAGTCCTCAAAGAGGATGGACGCGCGCGATGGGAACTCCTCATCTCCCACCCAGTAGGCCGCAGCCAGATGGAGGCGAGGGAAAACCGGGAAGGCGTAAGCGGCGTCCCCCAGGTCCAGCGGCTCCCCTTTCAGCCGAACACAGCCCGCCCGGAAGGCCTCCAGACCGCCTTCCCCCAGTTCCCGCACCAACCGGTCCTCTGCGTAACCGCGGAAGGCCTGGGCGTAGAACATTCCATCGGGCAAACTGTGAAAGGCAACCCACCGGCGGGAGGGGGTCGCCCCATCGGCGGTGACCAAGTAGGTCAGGATGAGGGCCTGGATGAAGGACGAGGGCTCCTCCCCCGTATCTGCCCGCCGGACGACGAAATCCGGCGGGCAGATTCGGTACTCCCGCCAGAAGAAGGGCAGGCGGAAGGAGCCATCGGGTTCCAGCACACAACCTGCCCAGACTTCCAGTTTGGCAGGTGGAATCTGGCGTAGCCGCGCCCGCGCCTCGGCCACTCGCGGCGCCAGTTTGTCGTACCACTCCTGAAGACCTCTCGGATGTCCTCCTGGCTGGAGCATAGGCGGTTACTGCGCTCGCAACTGGCCCACCAGTTCCAGGAACTCCTCCCACTCCTCTTCAAAGAAGTGGACGGTGACGCTCCCGAACTCCAGGTGATAGGTCACCTCGCCATCGGGTTCTTCCGTTCGCCAGATGCTGTAGTTGGCGGTTTCAGCCAGGACTTCAATCTCTTCCATCGTTCTCTCCTTTCATCGGTTTCTCAAAGATGTACAGGGTGTGTTCCCAGTCGGGGGAGAACCCCGCCGACCGGAGGGCCTCCAGGAGTGCGGGATCCGCCGGAGGACGAATCCGGACTCCTGCGAGGCCCTGCTGGTGGGCCAAGAGGCGCAACCCCCAGACCAGGGCTTTCAGCCCGTCCGGGGTGCCGTCCAGATAACCGACGTTCAGGCGTTCCGCGCGCGGGTTCGTGGGCAGAATCGCCAGTGCCGCCAGTTTCTCGTTCACGTCCACACCCCAGACTTCGCCCACGGCCAGATGGGCCGCCAGGCGGCCCTTCGTTAACCTCAACCAGCGCCATCGGACCTCGTAGAGGCCACCGGCGGCCCGCTGGATGGACGACCCATCTATCAGCGCCCACGCGGCCTCCAGGTCTTCGGGCCCCAGCACGCGCAGGGAAAAGGGCCCTGGCAAGGGCTCTGCTGCGTAAAGATGAAACTCCGCCACCCGCGAGAACCCGTCCCGTGCGGCGTTACGATGGACAGGCCGATTATAGGAGGCTGTAGCGAACCGAAGCACCCCGGCTCCCAACCGTGCTGCGGCCTCCAATTGATGGGCCTGAATCCGACGGGCCAGTCCCAGGCGCCGATAGGCCGGGTGGATCCGGAGCCCCTCCAGCCACCACTCCTCGTCGGCGATATGGCTCAACTTCGCCAGGCCGACCACCTGCCCGTCCAGTTCCGCCACCGTCAGTTCCCCCTCTGGGTCGGCAAGCCACTCATCCCAGACCTCCGGGATATAGTCCTCCCCACCCCAGATGTGAGCACAGATGGCCTCCATACTGGCGCGGTCCTCCGGACGAGCAGGGCGAAGGACCCAGCGGCGGGCGAGACGGCGGCGCCGAACCCAGTCCCAGAGCCGCTGGCCCAGCCAGGGGCGGGGAAGGGGCCGGGCTGGGGCCGGAGGAAAGGGTTCCTGATCGGTCATCCGACGGTAAATGTACTCTCCCAGAACTCGCAGGGTAGCCACCGTGGGCGCTGCGATCAGGACCCCCAGGATGCCCGCCAGACTGCCCCCCAGGATGACCGCCACCAGAACGACCAGAGGATGCAGGTTCAGGCTCCGCCCCATAATCCGGGGGATCAGCAGGTTGGCCTCTATTTGCTGGATCAAAATATACAGGCCCGCCACCAGAACGGCGAACCAGAAATTGCTCAATGGCAGCCAGTAGGATCCCTGGAACAGAGCGATGAGAATCGCCGGGATCGCGGCGATGGTGGGCCCGATGTTGGGGATGAACTCCAGCACACCCGCCAGCAGGCCCAGGGCCGGCGCATTGGGGAGCCCGATAGCAGTGTTCACCACCGTAGTGATCACCGCAATGAATAGCCCCAGAAGCAGTTGCCCCCGCAGAAAGGCGTTCCAGACGTCTGTGATAGCATACCGGAGGCGGACAAAGTCGCTCCGGAAGGACTCCGGCGGGAGACTATCCAGCCAGGCAATAATGCGATCTGCGTCCCGGGTCAGGTAGAAAGCTGCCAGCAGGATGAAGATGACCCAGAACAGGGTAGAGACGAACCCCATCACAAACGTGACCGTCCCGCTGGCGACGGCAGTCAGGAAGTCCCGCAGCCCCGCCTGGAACTGTCGGTAGACGTCCCGCAGGTCAATTTGCCATTCCCATACCTGGATGGGCTGGGCGAAGAAGCGGTCCAGTTGGGCCGCGATCCGGGCGAAGTCCAGATTCAGGGACGTAATAGCCCGTACAATGGGCGGCACAGCGACCACAGGGGCCAGGGCGATCAGGGCCAGCAAGGTCAGGAAGACCAGCGCCGTTGCCCCCGTCCGGGAGATCCGGAGCCGCTGTTGGAGGAAATCCACCAGCGGGTCTAAGATAAAGGCGATCAGGAGCGCCAGAATCAGCGGCGGGAGAACGGCACGAAAGCGGTAGAGGACCAGGGCAAACAGAACAAACAGGATGGTCCCTACCCACCGCTTCGTCCCCGAATCCCAGCGCTGAACGGGTTCCTTGCCCATTCCGAAAATCCGCACCCCCTACCGAATGAGGCTCAGAGTCAGTTGGGCGATGAAAAGGGCGGAGATCAACCCGCCGAAAAATTTCACCCAGAAATCGGTACGGGCCAGGCGATGCTCCAGAGCGGTCAGTCGGGCATCCATCAGTTTTTCCAGGTTTGAGAGGTCTTGTTTGAATTCCGCCCGCAGGCCTTCGTACCTCTCCTGCATCTCCGCCCGCAGGCCCTTGATGCTTTCCTGTATCTCTGCCCGCAGGCCTTCGTACCTCTCTTGCATCTCCGCCCGCAGGCCTATGATGCTTTCTCGCATCTCTGACCGCAGGCTTTCGTACCTCTCTTGCATCTCCGCCCGGAGGGCTTCTACCTTCTCTCCGAGCCCATCTACCTTTTCCTCCAGTCTTTCAACCCTCTCTCCGAGCCTACCCACCTTTTCTTCCAGTCTTTCAACTCTCCCTCCGAGTTCTTCCACTTTTGTGCTCAGGTGATCCACGCGCTCCTCCAGGCGGATAATCACGCCTGCCGGAGAGCGGCGAAGGGCCTCCACATCCAGCAGGTACTCCCGGGGATAGACAAAAAGACGCTCCTCCTCTATCACCTGGCGAATCAGATCCCGGAGACCCTCTATCTGGTCCGCCCGTACAGTTGTGGTTTCCGGGAGTGGCATTTGTCCCTCCTCTGGCTAAAGGTGCTCTAAACTGCAGACTATCCAGGCTTTAACCGGAAAAGGCCCTATCGCACCAGTCCTACCTCGCTCAGCGGCCAGTAGATAAAAACAGCCCGCCCAACGATGTTTTGGACGGGGACAGGTCCGAAGGAGCGGGAATCGTTGGAATGGCCCCGGTTATCCCCCAGGACAAAGACATAGCCCTCCGGGACAGGAGTGGGAGGGTAATCTGGGCCGCCCCATCGGACCGCCCAGGACTCCGCCAGCGGGATGCCATCTATCAGAATCTGCCCGTCCTGAATGGCGACAGTCTCCCCGCCCAGCGCAACGACCCGCTTGATAAGTCGGTCTGGATTCCCCGGCACAGTCAGGACCACGATGTCGCCTCGGTGGGGGCCGCCGAAAAGGCGGTAGGAGAGTTTCTCCACGATGACCCGCTGGTTATCGTGAAGGGTGGGCTCCATGCTCTGGCCGCGCACCACCGTCGCCTGAGCCAGGAAGGTATTGATGAACAACGCCAACAAAATAGCGGGGAGGACGGTTTCCAGAAATTCCCGAAGGACACGCACCAGGAGACGCATATAGACCTCAGTGTGGGAATTGGGACGTGGGCTGCGGCGGCCCGCTTTGGCGGGCCGCCGCAGCCCTCATCTCCTCCGCTACCGGCGACGCGCGGGCTTCTTCGCCCCACCATTGCGAGTGGGGCCCCGGTCGTAGAGCCGGGCCTCCTCTATCGTCCAGCCCTCCAGCACGGCCCGCCGGGAGAGGCGAATCTTCCCGTCCGGATCAATATCCGTCACCATCACCAGAATCTCGTCGCCGATCTCCACCGCCTCCCGCGGGCTCTTGATGGGCTGGTCGGAGAGTTGGGAAACGTGCACCATCCCATCAGTTCCGGGGGCCAGTTCCACAAAGACACCGAAATCGGTGATCCGAACCACCCGTCCTGTATAAACCTTTCCGACCTCCGGGACCTCCGTCAGGCGACGGATAATCTCCTCAGCCCGACAGGCTCCCTCCCGGTCCGTGGATGCAATGTAGATGGTCCCGTCGTCCTCAATATCCACCCGGACGTTGCATTCCTCCTGGATGGCGCGGACCGTTTTGCCGCCGGTCCCAATGACCGCGCCCAGTTTGTCCGGGTCCACATGTAGGATGAGCATCCGCGGGGCATAGGGAGAGAGGTCGGGGCGGGGAGCCGGGATGGTCGCCCGCAGGATATCCAGAATCTGCAGGCGGGCCTGTCTGGCCTGCTCCAGCGCTTCGGCCAGAATCTGGTCGGAGATGCCCTTGATTTTGATGTCCATCTGAAGGGCGGTGATGCCCTTCTGGGTCCCGGCAACCTTGAAGTCCATATCGCCCAGGTGGTCCTCCATCCCCAGAATGTCGGTGAGGATGCGGTAGCGCTCCCCTTCCATCACCAACCCCATCGCGATGCCCGCGACGTGGGTCCGGATGGGTACCCCAGCGTCCATCAACGCCAGCGTGGACCCGCAGACGGAGGCCATAGAGGTGGAACCGTTGGAGGAAAGGACCTCACTGACGACACGGATGGTATACGGGAACTCGTCCTCTGGCGGAATGACCGGGAGGAGCGCCCGCTCGGCCAGCGCACCGTGACCAATCTCCCGCCGCCCTGGGCCCCGCAGAGGCCGGGTCTCCCCGGTGGAAAACGGCGGGAAGTTGTAGTGGTGCATGTAGCGCTTGGTCTCCTCCGGAGAAAGGTCGTCCAGCAATTGCTCCTCTTTAGGGGTCCCCAGCGTCGCCACGGAGAGGACCTGGGTCTCTCCACGGGTGAAGAGGCCGGAGCCGTGGGTCCGGGGGAGCAGGCCCACCTGGGCCGAGATGGGGCGGATGGTGTAGGGGTCCCGCCCGTCCACCCGGATACCTTCGTCCAGGATGCGCCGCCGCACGATCTCTTTTGTCACCTCTTCCAGGGCCTGCTGGAGCAGGAGCGGGTCTACGCTCTCGCCAAACTGGGCTTTCAGTTCAGCCAGGAGTGCGTTGACGGCGGCATTACGGGAGGCCTTGTCCGGCTGATCATAGAGTGCGGAGAAAAGCCGGGCGCCGACGGTATCCCGGACCTGGGCGATCAGTTCTTCGGGGACGATATGGGGAGTATAAGCCCGCTTGGGCTTGCCCACCCTCTGGCGCATCTCCTCCTGGATGGCAATAACCTCCTGGATAGCCTGCTGGCCCAGGCGAAGCGCCTCCAGGATGACCGCTTCGGGCACCTCGTTGGCGCCAGCCTCCACCATCAGGAGCGCGTCGGCAGTCCCGGCGACGCGCAGGTCCAGGAGACTGTGCTCCATCTCCGGGATAGTGGGGTTGACGACCAGTTGCCCGTCAATATAGCCGATGCGGGCAGCACCCACTGGCCCTCCGAAGGGGATGTCGGAAATGGTTAAAGCGGCAGACGCCGCGATAATGGAGAGGATGTCGGACTGGTGCCGGTCATCCTGGGAGAGGGGCGTGACGATAATCTGGACCTCGTGCCGCAGGTCCTTAGGAAAGAGAGGGCGAAGGGGCCGGTCCGTCAGGCGGGCAATGAGGATGGCACTCTCCGGAGGCCGTCCCTCCCGGCGCTGGAAGGAACCGGGGATACGGCCTGCGGCGTACATTCGTTCCTCAAAGTCCACTGTCAGGGGGAAGAAATCCACATCGGCCCGCTCCTCCGCGGACATCGTTGCGGTGGCGAGGAGAACGGTGTCTCCGCAGCGGATAGTCACAGCACCCCCGGCCTGAAGAGCCAGGTGACCGGTCTCCAGAGTGATGAGATGTTCGCCCAATCGGGCGGTGAACGTGTAACTTTCCATACCTACCTCCTGCTACATCTCGGAGACCGGCAAAGAGGTTAGAAACTGGGAAATGTCCCGCAAGGGCGTTCCCCTGCGGGACATTTCCCAATTCCAAACCTCCTGCCGGTCTCCCGGGTTGTATCTGGGGCTACTTGCGCAGCCCGAGCCTCCGAACGATTTCTTTGTAGCGTTCGGGGTTGGTCCGGCTCAGATACACCAGGTGCCGCCGTCGCTTGCCCACCATCCGGAGCAGCCCACGGCGGGAATGCTCGTCGTGTTTATGGACCTTCAGGTGCTCGGTCAGCAAGTTAATCCGATGGGTGAGGAGGGCAATCTGCACCTCCGGGGAGCCGGTATCCTCCGGCGAACGCCCGTATTCCCGGATAATCTGCTGCTTCTGGGCTTTGGTCAACGGCATGCTCTTTTCACCTCCTACAATTTCGCTCTCATTCAGCCCCGATTATCCCTGTGCTGAACGTTTTCATTTTACCACGTTTTTGGGAAGAAGCAACCGGCGCCTGGAAAAGCCCTCAGAAACCGCCTTCGGCAGTCACAAAGAACAAAGCCATCGCAGCAAAGAGCCTCCTTTTTGGGCTATGGAACTGGCCAGAGACCTATGCATACCCTATTGACAAACTGTCAAAGAGATGCTATAATGTGAACGCTCACGTGAACGTTCACACCCCAGAGGTCTCCTATGCGCTCCAGGCCGACCATCCAGGATGTTGCCCGGCGGGCTGGTGTGTCCCGCCAGACTGTTTCACGTGTCCTCAACAATAAGGGCGAGGTCCGGCCGGAGACCCGGGAACGGGTGTTGGCGGCCATAGAAGAACTGAACTACCGCCCCAACGCCGTCGCTCGCAGTATGGTGCGCGGGCATACCTATACCCTCGGCTGCATCGCCCCCACCCTCACCGATTACACCTTCGCCAGTATCATTGAGGGCGCCCAGGCCGAGGCCCGGCGTCAGGGCTACTTCATTCTCACTGGAAGTGCCCCTACCGAACACGAGGTTGAGTCCTTGCTGGAAGAATTTCTCCACCGCCAGGTAGATGGCCTGATAGTTTTCAACCCCTACGCCGACGGTCGCTTCCGCTATCTCCTTCCCCTCATTGAAAACGGCACTCCTGTCGTTTACCTCGGCAACACGCCCTGCAGTGAGCCTGTCTCCTCAGTCCGATGCGACGACCGAGACGGGGGCTATCAGGCAACTCGTTACCTACTGGAGTTAGGGCACAGGGCCATTGCGACGATTACTGGCCCCCCCAATGAGGAATGCGTAGGGGATCGGTTGGATGGCTATCGCCGGGCTCTGGCAGAATACGCCCTATCGGTGAACGAGCGCCTGATCCTCCGCGGGGACTGGTCTGCTATTTCCGGTTATCGGGCGACTTCCTCCTTACTGGAAACCGGTGTTTCGTTCACGGCTATCTTTGCCCAGAACGACCAGATGGCCATCGGGGCAATTCGGGCATTGCGAGAAGCGGGCCTGCAGGTCCCGCGCGACGTCTCAGTCATCGGTTTTGACGACATCCCGCTGGCCTCCTACTTTGATCCGCCGCTGACCACCCTGCGCCA
>JANXAH010000001.1 GCA_025062415.1 Anaerolineae bacterium
CTCTGGGCACTTGTGCCTGGCGTCAGCCTTCGCTGACGCCGAACAGAGGGTCGGCGAAGGCCGACCAGAAGGCCAGAGGCCCAGGAAGGACGACTTCGGTCGGCCCCGACGGTGGAGGGGGTCGGCGGAGGCCGACCAGAGGGCCAGAGGCCCAGGAAGGACGACTTCGGTCGGCGCCGACGGTGGAGGGGGTCGGCGGAGGCCGACCAGAGGCCCAGAACGGACGACTTCGGTCGGCGCCGACGGTGGAGAGGGTTGGCGAAGGCCGACCAGAGGGCCAAAGGCCCAGAAAGGACGACTTCGGTCGGCGCCGATGGTGGAGGGGGTCGGCGAAGGCCGACCAGAGGGCCAGAGGCCCAGAAAGGACGACTTCGGTCGGCGCCGACGGTGGAGGGGGTCGGCGAAGGCCGACCAGAGGGCCAGAGGCCCAGGAAGGACGACTTCAGTCGGCGCCGACGGTGGGGCTGCCTTCGTGCGAGCCGGCTGCGTTTTCTTGGCCGCGGCTCTGCCGCTGCAACGAAAACTTGCCTTTTTACTGCCGGGCCTACTCCAGACAGGAGGTCTGGGATGCGTATGCCGATGGTCGCGCTGGTCGGACGGCCCAACGTGGGCAAGTCCACCCTTTTCAACCGGATTATCGGACAGCGGCTGGCGGTGGTGGACGACCGCCCCGGTACGACGCGGGACCGGCTCCACGCCACTGCGGAGTGGAACGGGGTCTATTTCACGGTGGTGGATACCGGCGGGATTGAGGTTCTCCCAGAGCGGGTGGTGCGGGGGGAGAAGCCAGGGCCGGAGCGGCCCCTGGCGGAGGACTCCGCGGCCTTCATTCCCCTTATCCGTGCCCAGGCCGAGCATGCCATCGCGGAGGCCGACGTCGTCGTCTTCCTGACCGATGCATCGGCCGGGCTGACCCCTGCGGATCGGGAAGTGGCGGACATCCTGCGCCGGTCCCAGAAGCCGGTCTTCCTGGCGGCCAACAAGGCCGAAAGCCCACGGGTGCGGGAGATGGCGGTGGAGTTCTACGAACTGGGGCTGGGGGAGGTCCACCCTATCTCTGCCCTCCACGGCTACGGGGTGGCGGACCTGCTGGATAAGGTGGTTCAAGCGCTCCCGACCTGGGAGGCGGAACCTGAGGATGAGTCGGTCAAACTGGCCATCGTCGGGCGGCCGAACGTGGGGAAATCGTCGCTCCTGAACCAGTTGCTGGGGGAGGAGCGGGCCATCGTCAGCCCGGTGCCCGGCACCACCCGCGACGCCATAGACACCCGGATGGAGTGGGAAGGGACGCCCATCACGTTGATAGACACGGCGGGTATCCGAAGGCGGGGCCGGGTCCAGCCTGGCGTGGAGCGATACTCCGTTCTGCGGGCCCTGCGGGCCATCCAGCGCTCCGACGTCACCCTGCTAATGATAGACGCGACGGAGGGGGTCACCGCGCAGGATGCCCACATCGCGTCCTTCATCCTGGAGGAGCGATGCGGCGTGGTGGTCCTGGTCAATAAGTGGGATCTGGTCCCCAAAAAGCGACAGACGCTCCAGGAATACACGGCACACGTGCGGGAAGCGCTGAAGTTTATGGACTACGTTCCCGTCCTGTTCATCTCGGCGAAGACGGGAGAGGGAGTGGACCGGGTCATTCCGCAGGCGCTGGAGGTCCACCAGGCCCGGCACTACCGCATTCCGACGGGGGAGTTGAACCGGCTCATCCGGGACGCGGTCGCCCGCCACGCGCCGCCGCCGAAGGCAGGCCGGGTGCTGAAAATTTACTACGCCACCCAGGCCGAGGTCGCCCCGCCGACCTTCGTTTTCTCGGTGAACGATCCCGAACTGGTCCACTTCACCTATGAGCGGTACCTGGAGAACCGCATCCGGGAGTACTATCCCTTCACCGGAGTCCCACTGCGGCTGGTGTTCCGGCAGAGGAAATCGGATCGTCCGTAGCGCAGGCTGTGAGTCTGCGTTCCGAAGGCCCGGCGGCCTGCGCTTGCGGCGTCGCAAGTCCGTAGCGCAGGCTGTGAGCCTGCATTCTGCAGGCCCGGTGGCCTGCGCTTACGGCGTCGCAAGTCCGTAGCGCAGGCTGTTAGCCTGTATTTTGCAGGCCTGGCGGCCTGCGCTTGCGGCGTTGCAAGTCCGTAGCGCAGGCTGTGAGCCCGCATTCTGCAGGCCCAGTGGCCTGCGCTACCATCCTGTACCGACACAGGGTCTATGGAGCCAAGAAACGACTGGTTGAGCCGCCTGGTCGCTGCTATAGACCGCCGGATGCGGCGGCGACTGGGCATCTGGGAGTTCAGCGATGATCCCGACTGCATCCTGCGGGTGGGCCTGGCCCGTTCCCGGTGGGAGGTGACCCTGTCCGACGGAACGAAAATCCGCTGCGGCGAGGTCATCGGGATGATCCACGCCTGGAACGAGCGGGTCCCGCCGATGCCTCCCACGGGCGCCGACCTGGCCTGGGCCCGAGAATTGCGGCGGCGGCTGATCCGCTCCTTGCAATTGTTGGCGCGGGCTGTTCAGGAGGACCCCCGGCTGCAGGGAATCCGGGGGTTCGGCGGCTCCGGGGTTCTGCGCTACTCTCCAGCCATCCTTCGCCTGCTGGAGCGGCTGGGGATAGAGACCTACGACCTGCCGTCCCGGACGGTCCGGGATTGGGCCGAGGAGCAGGTGGGGCTGATCTGGACATGGCTGATGCGCCGGACATATAACCCGGTCAGCGTGGAGGGCCGCGGCGTGGAGGTGCTGAGCCGCCGCTTCTACTGGCTGAGCCGGGAGAAACTGCTGAACCTTTATGGGAGGCCCGGGGCCCAGACAGGAGATGTCCGGGCCTCGGCGTAGACCTCCTCAATCTGGTCCGCGATGCGGGGCCAGGCGAATCGTTCGGCCCAGCAGGCGGCCCGTTCCCCCATTCGTCGCCGCAGCCCCTCATCCGTCAAGAGCCGGACGATTTTCGCCGCCAATGCCTTCTCGTCCCGCGCGGGGACCCGGTAGCCGGTCTGGCCGTGGCGGACCAGAAAGGCAAGCCCGCCCACGTCCGACGCAATGACGGGGGTGCCGCAGGCCATGGCCTCCAGCGCGACCATCCCGAAACTCTCGTAGTCGCTGGGCATCACCACCATCTCCGCCGCAGAGTAGTAGTACGGCAGGGTGTCCTGGTCCTGCGCGCCCAGGAAGGTCACCACCCGTTCAATCCCCAGTTCTTCCCGCAATTCCTGCAGCCGGACCATCTCGTCGTTATCTTCCACCCGGTAGGGGTCCCCGCCGATGATGGGCACGCACAGCCCGCAGATCAGTTCCGGGTATCTGCGGGCGATGTGGGCAATGGCCCGCAGAAGCGTCTCTATTCCCTTCAGGGGCTCAATCCGGCCCACGAAGAGAATCGTCCGGCAGGTTGGATCCAGCGCCAGTTGCTCTTTGGCCTGGATGGGTGGAATGGGCCGGAAGCGCTCCAGGTCCACCCCCGGCGGGATAACCCGAATACGGGCGGGGTCCGCACCGTAAAACTGGACCAGTTGTTCCTGCTCCAGCGGGGTAGCCGCAATGATTCGGTCGGCGAACTGGACGATTTCCGCTTCCGTCTCCAGACGGATGGGGGGCTCCCGTTCCTGGGGCGTCCGGGCGACGGCGTTCTTCAGATGTCCCAGGGTGTGGAACATATGGACGATGGGCGCGCCCCAGTGGCGGCGCAGTTCCCGTGCGACCCACCCGGAGAGCCAGTAGTGGCTGTGGATGACATCGTAGCGGATGCCGTCGGCCTCGGCCTGGGCCAGAACCCCCTCCACAAACTCCGGGAGATGGTCGTAGACCTTGTGTTTGGGATAGGGTTGTTCGGGTCCGGCGGGGATGTGGATGACGCGCGCGTTGCGGCCCAACGCAGTGCTGATACGGGGGACAGTGGGGTCCTGGGAGCGGGTGTAGACGTCCACCCAGTGGCCCCGTCGGGCCAGTTCGCGGCTTAAATCCCGCACGTAGACATTCATCCCCCCGGTCTCTTTTCCACCCAGGGTCGCCAGGGGGCAGGTGTGGACGCTGATCTGGGCGATGTGCATCGGGGAGTGACGGAATGACGGAATGGCAGAATGACGGAATGACGGAATGACAGAATGACGGAATGACGGAATGACGGAATAAGCTTTGGAACCTCGCGTCTTCGTGCCTTTGTGGTTCAAACTATTCCGTTGGCCTGGAGGCGGGCGATGGAGTCCGGGTCGTAGCCCAGGGCAGCGAGAATCTCTGCTTAAAACTCGCGCCTGCGTGTCTTTGTGGTAAGACTCATATTGCCAGGATTTCCTCCAGGGTGCGCAGGAGACGGGCGTTCTGCATCGGTGTGCCGATGGTGATGCGCAGAAACTCGGGCAGATCGTAGATGTCGCAGGGGCGGACGATAATGCCCCGCTCCAGAAGCCGCTGGGCGATCTCGCGGGCGTTGGGCCCTACCCGGACCAGCACGAAGTTGGTGTGGCTGGGGATGCAGGAGAAGCCCAACCGCTCCAGCCCGCGGCAGAGGGCCTGGCGCCCGTTGATGGTCGCCGCCAGCGTCGCTTCCAGAAAGCCATCGTCCTGGAGCGCCGCGATCCCGGCGGCCTGGGCCAGCCGGTTAACGTTGAAGGGCTCCTTCACCCGCAGGAGGGGCTCCAGGACTTCCGGCTCTCCGACGGCGTAGCCCAGTCGGACCCCCGCCAGGCCGTAAATCTTGGAGAAGGTCCGCAGGACCAGGACGTTTTTTCGCCCCTCCCGCACGTAGGCCAGGGTATCCGGAAAATCATCGGCGTGGACAAACTCGTAGTAGGCCTCGTCAAAGACCACCAGCACGCTCTCGGGAACCTGCGCCATAAAGGCCTCCACCTCGGCGCGGGTCACAATGGTTCCCGTCGGGTTGTTGGGGTTGCAGACGAAGATGATCTTGGTCCGGTCGGTGACCGCCGCGACCATCGCCGGCAGGTCCAGCCGGAAATCCTTCAGAGGGATCCGGACGGGCCGGGCCCGCATCACGTGGGTGTAAGTCTCGTAGAGGGGGAAGGAAGGATGGCCGAGGATCACTTCGTCTCCGTCGTCCAGGTAGGCCAGGCAGGTCTGGACGATGAGGCCGTCGGCGCCGTTGCCCACCGTCACCTGGTCGGGGCGGACGTTCAGGTGGCGGGCCAGCGCGTGGCGCAGATCGTAACTGTCGCCATCGGGATAAAGGTGAAGGCGGGGGACCTCCTCCGCCAGGGCCCGCATGGCCTTCGGAGAGGGCCCCAGTGGGTTCTCGTTGGAGGCCAGTTTGATGACGTCGGTCAGGCCGTATTCCCGCTGAACTTCCTCTATCGGCTTGCCAGGGACGTACGGACGGATGGCTACAAGGCCGCGTTGGGGTCGGACAGGGCTCATAGGACTCCTTTTGGCAGAGGATTTTGGGGGCGGCGGCCCTTCGGGCCGCCGCACGCAGGTGTCACCGCTCCGGGTAGAAATCCGCTACCGGTTCAGGCGTCACGTAGGCCAGGGCGATCGCCCGGCCCCGTGCCGCCTCCGGCACAAAGCCGCGCGCCCGCAACGTCTCCAGAGGGACCGCCACGGCCAACGTGGTTCGGTCGGGGGAAACCCAGAAACGGGGTTCGCCGCCGTCGGCGAATTCCCGACGGGCCGCGTTCCACAGAAGCAGGTAGGACCGGAAGCCTCCAACCGTCGGGTCGTAGTAGACGCCAACGGCGACCTCGTCCCCCAGTCCCCGATTCGCCGGGCGGGTCCCCGGCGGGCGGCCCGTCTGGGGGTTCCCGTCCAGGTCCAGGACGAAGAACCAGTCGGCCCGGACGGGAAGGGTCTCCGGGATGGGGGCTTGCAGGGTCACCCAGAAGACCTGCTCCCCTGCCTGGACCCAGGCTGCCAGGTCGGGGAAAGGGAGCGGGGCCTGAAGGTCCAGGCGTCCGTCGGGAGCCAGAGGAGCGTTGCGGATGTCCAGCCCGTTGAAAGGCGCGTTCGCCGCCGCGCCGGACAAGTAGACTGTGAGGTCCCCTGCCGGGTCCGCCTCCGGAACAGGAGTCGGTGTGGGCGTGGGGACCGGCGTCGGCGTCGGGAGGGGAGTCGGCGTGGGGGGTGGGGTGGGGGTGCAGAGGACAACGTGGATGTAGGCATACCCCCGCTCGCCGCCAGTCCCAACAGCGCGGGCCTCGTAGTTGCCCAGTCGCTCTCCCGCAGTGTAGACGCCGTCGGGGCCGATGGTCCCGCCCGTCGCGGCCCAGCGGGAAACCGGGAAGGGGGCGGCGAACCGGACTGTGTCGCCGGGGCAGAGGTTGACCTCCGCAGGCTCCAGGAGCAGGGCCGAAGGAGCCCCGGAGGGCCGCAGGGCTCCCAGCAGGATGCTCGCCATCGCGCTGATCAGGACGGTGGCGACGGTGGCGAGGGTGACGTAGGTCAGGGCCGAGCGCAGGCGTGGTCCGAGCATAAAGGACACCTCGCGCTGGGATCAGGGTTTCTCTCCGCCGGGGGAGGGGCGGAGCGGTGCCGTTGTTTCTCCAGCAGGGGAGGGGGCGGGCTGAGAGGTCACCTCCCCGGCGGAGAACGGGTGGGATGGGTGGGGCGCTTCCCCGGCGGAGAATGGGTGGGATGGGTGGGGCGCTTTCCCGGCGGGGGATGGATGCCGGGGGGATTCGGGGCGGGGGGGGGCCCCCCCGGGGGGGGGCCCCGCCCCCCCCCCCCCCCCCCCAGACCACCCCCCCGCGGGGCC
>JANXAH010000245.1 GCA_025062415.1 Anaerolineae bacterium
ATGAACTTTAAAAATTTAACCCGGACATAGGCCGATATTGCAACTTAAAAAATTGCCCGGCAATCCGCTGTTCTTCGCCCTCACCCCACCCCCTGCCCCCTCTCCTCTCCCGCTCGCCTGTGGCGGCGGGCGGAAACCCTCACCCCTCCCCGACCCTTCCCCTCTCCCACAAGCGGGCGAGGGGAGGGGAAATCTGTTCCCCCCTTCTCCCCCGCTTCGGGGGAGAAGAGGGGTAGGAGGATGAGGGGGTGTCCCACCCACAAAAGGCTACTATTGGAATTTGTTAAACCGCAATATCACGTCCAGATGAATTTGTTGCGCTGATTGGAAATCAGCCTGTTTGGGCGCTTCGCGCCAAATGTCGGCCTTCGCCGACGCTCCCTTCCGGTCGGCGCAGGCCGACCATCGGCCGAAGGCCAAAGCAGGCCGACTTGAGTCGGCGCTGATTGGAAATCAGCCTGTTTGGGCGCTTCGCGCCAAATGTCGGCCTCCGCCGACGCTCCCTTCCGGTTGGCGTAGGCCGACTATTGGCCGAAGGCCAAAATAGGCCGACTTGAGTCGGCGCTGATTGGAAATCAGCCTTGCCTGGCGCTTCGCGCCGAATGTCGGCCTCCGCCGACGCTCCCTTCCGGTCGGCGCAGGCCGACCATCGGCCGAAGGCCAAAATAGGCCAACTTCCAGTCGGCGAAGGCCGATGCCGGAACTCCTGATCGGCGAAGGCCCCAGCCAGGCCAACCGGAGTCGGCGTTCTAATCCCGCTGGATTTCGGCAACGGGTTCCGTAGGGACCCCAGCCTGGACCAGCGCCCGAATCTTCAACGGTAGGCCAAAGAGGTTGATAAACCCCCGCGCATCGGCCTGGTTGTAGACCTCGTCCCGGCTGAAGGTCGCGTAGTCTTCCCGGTAGAGGCTGTGGGGGGATTTCCGGCCCACGGCGACACAGGAGCCCTTATAGAGTTTCACCCGCACCGTCCCGGTGACCGTCTCCTGGGTCTTGCGGACAAAGGCATCCAGCGCCTCCCGCAGTGGGGTGAACCAGAGGCCGTAGTAGACCAGTTCCGCGTATCGCAGGGCCACCAGGTCCTTGAAGTGGAGCGTCTCCCGGTCCAGGCAGATGCTCTCCAGGGCCCGGTGGGCGGTGTAGAGGATCGTCCCGCCGGGGGTCTCGTAGACGCCGCGGGACTTCATCCCCACCAGCCGGTTCTCCACCATATCGGTCCGGCCGACGCCGTGTTTGCCCCCCAATTGGTTTAGCCGGACCATCAGGTCCACCGGCCCCATCCGTTCCCCATTGATGCCCACAGGGATGCCCCGCTCAAACTCCACCTCCACGTATTCCGGCTCGTCCGGCGCGGCCTCCGGAGCGACGGTCATCTGGTACATCTCCTCCTCCGGCTCCCGCCAGGGGTCCTCCAACGGCCCACCCTCGTGGCTCAAGTGCCAGAGGTTGCCATCGCGGCTGTAGATGGAGCGGGACGTGGCAGCGACGGGAATACCGCGCGCCTGGGCGAAGGCCAGCAGGTCCTCGCGGGAACGCAGGTCCCACTCCCGCCACGGGGCGATGACCTTCAGGTGGGGCGCCAGGGCCTTGTAGGTTAACTCAAACCGGACCTGGTCGTTCCCTTTGCCGGTACAGCCGTGGGCCACGGCGTCGGCCCCCTCCTGCAAGGCGACCTGGACCTGATATTTGGCGATGAGGGGACGGGCGAAGGACGTCCCCAGCAGATACTGGCGCTCGTAGATAGCCCCGGCCATCATTGTTGGGAAGGCGTACTCCATCAGGAACTCCTCCCGCAGATCGGCCACGTAGGCCTTGCTGGCCCCCGTCGCCAGCGCCTTTTGCCGGACCGCCTCCAGGTCGTCTCCTTGGCCCAGGTCGGCGGTAAAGGTGACGACCTCGCAGTTGTAACGCTCCTTCAGCCAGGCCAGGATCACCGACGTATCCAGCCCTCCGGAATAAGCTAGCACGACTTTCACTGGACACCTCCTCTGTCCCTAAAAATTGTTAATTTTTAATTGTTAATTTTTAACCGTAAATTCCCTTATCACGTTTTCTACCACCCCGATCGCCTTCTGGAACTCCTCCAGGTCTATATGCTCCTGCGGAGTGTGGTCCAGGCGGGAGTCGCCGGGGCCGTAGGCGACGACAGGGCAGCGCCAGACCGGCCCAACGGTGTTCATATCCGATGTACCCAGTTTGAGTTTGAAGGTGGGCGTGCCGCCGTAGGCGCGGATGGCCCGCAGGAAGGCCCGGACCAGGGAGGTGTTCTTTTCAGCCCGGAAAGGCTCGTCCTCCCCGCAGAAGCCCACCGCCGCCTCCCCGGCCCACGCCCGCAACTGCGCCTTCAGGGCCGGAATGTCCGTCCCTGGTGGCAGCCGCAGCGTGATGTCCATTGCGACCTCTTCCTCAAACCCACCGTTGCGGGTGGTGATTTTGTGAAGGGTGGGGTCCAGGGTGTGGAAGCGGAACCGTTCCCCCCGGTTCTGCTCACTGGCGTACTGGACGAGGCGATTCCAGAAGCCAACGGCCTCCTCCGCCGCCGATGGCCCCTCTGCCGCGCTGTGGCGGACGGGGGCGGACAGCCGATAGAGGACCCGGAGCCGGCCCTTGTAGCCCAGGGCGATGCCCTCCCAGCCGCTGGGCTCGCCGATGATGACGGCCTGGGGGAAGAAGCGGCCCAGCAGGTAGCGGGCTCCTCTGGACGAAGACTCCTCCTCCACTGCGCCCACAACGACGATGCGCCAGCCGGGGACGGGCCCCACCCGTGCCGCCGCCAGAATGAAGGCCGCCAGCGGGCCCTTGGCGTCCACCGCCCCCCGGCCGTAGAGACGTCCCTCCTGGAGCCGGACCGGGATCAGGCCTTCCACCGTGTCCATATGCCCCAGGAGCATCAGGTCTCGCTCCCCTTCCCCCAGGATGCCGACCGCGTTCCCGGCCCCGTCCTGGTAGGCCCGAAAGCCCATCTCCCGCATCCGGGCCACCAGGTAGGCCGAAATCTCTCCCTCCTGACCGGAGGGGCTGTAGATTTCCAGCATCTCCCGCAGAAAGGTGACTTCGTCCCTCATCGCACCTCACCCAATAGAAATTGCCCTTTTCTGGAGATAGCATCCAACAGTTCGGAGAAGGCTACTTCCCACTGACTCCCTCCCTATTTTCACCCCTCTCCCTGCCCCCTCCCCTCTTCCGCCCGCCTGCGGCGGCGGGCGGAAACCTCACCCCTCCCCCGACCCCTCCCCTCTCCCACAAGCGGGCGAGGGGCGGGGAAATCTGTTCCCCCCTTCTCCCCCGAAGCGGAGGAGAAGGGAGGGTAGGGGGATGAGGGGGTGTCCCACCCACAAAAGGCTGCTGTTGGAATTTGTTAAACCACAATATCACGTCCGGATGAATTTGTTAAAACTCATTGTAACCTTCAGCATTCTTCAGGCAGGCTCTGTAGGAGATGCGGGGGCGACCCGGACAGCCGCCGCCGCATGTACCCGTTTCCCTCAGGAGGAAAAATGGAAAGCGCACTCCTCACCCACCTGGATGAGCGGGGCGCGGCCCGGATGGTGGATGTGACCGAGAAAGTCCCCACCGTCCGAGAGGCCGTCGCAGCAGGAGAAGTCTGGATGCAGCCCCAGACCCTGGCCCTTATCCAGTCCGGCGGCGTTCCAAAGGGAGATGTTCTGGCCGTAGCACGCGTCGCAGGCATTATGGCCGCCAAGCGGACCCCCGAACTCATCCCCCTCTGCCATCCTCTCCCCATCACCTCGGTGGAGGTGGATTTTTCCTTTGACCAGGAACGGTCCGTCGTGAACATCACCGCCCGCGTCCGCTGCACGGGGGTCACCGGCGTGGAGATGGAAGCGCTGACCGCCGTCGCCGTGGCCGCGCTCACCATCTACGATATGTGCAAGGCGGTGGACCGGGGGATGCGCATCCAGAACGTACGGCTCCTGCGCAAGAGCGGTGGGAAAAGCGGGGAGATTATCCTGGAAGATAGCCCTGATACGGGCGCAGGGGCCTAAAGAAAATCTGTGGGACAACTGCTTGCGGTTGTCTCACGGACCACTTGCCAATGTGGTAAGCGCCTGGCCCATCGGCGAGGCCGGCCGTCAGCGGCCGAGCGGGCTGGCTGTTTAGCATCCTTTCCATCGGTGAGCCATTGACGACCCGAGGGCAAAGCCCGACAAATTGGGGCACGTTCATTCAGAAAGAGGGATGGACAATGGGAGAGGTCGGTGAAGTCATCGCTGTCTGCATCAGCGAGAAGAAGGGAACTTCTAAGCAGAATGTCGGACGGGCCTACCTGCGCCCGGATTGGGGAGTGGAGGGGGATGCCCACGCTGGCCCCTGGCATCGCCAGGTCTCCCTCCTGGCCTGGGAGTCCATTGAGCGGATGCGTCAGCGGGGGCTGGACGTTCGCGAGGGGAGTTTCGCCGAGAACATCACCACACGCGGGATTGACCTGCACACCCTTCCTGTGGGCACCCGACTGCGTATTGGGAGAGCGGTGGTGGAGGTCACCCAGATTGGGAAACTCTGCCACACGAAATGCGCCGTCTTCCGCGCGGTGGGCGACTGCGTGATGCCCCGCGAGGGCATCTTCGCCCGGGTTCTGGAGGGGGGCGAAGTGGCCGTCGGGGACCGGATAGAGGTTCTCTCTGAATAACTGTGGGCAAGGTCTGGGGCGGCGGCGAAGCCGCCGCCCCAGACCTCATCCGCCCACTGCAAACAACTGCCGGGGCGCAGCGGTCAGCAGGCGTGCCCCGTTCTCTTCCACCACTACTGTATCCTCTACCTTCGCCGTCATCGCTGCCTCTGGCGCGCTGACCTCCACCTCCACCGCCAGCGTCATCCCCGCAGCCAGGCGCGTCTCTTCCCGGAGCCAGAGGACCGGCGGCTCGTCTATCTCCAGCCCCAGCCCGTGCCCGACAAAGCCGGGGAGAACCAGGGAGCCAGGGGCAAAGTGGGGCGGAGCCCCCCGCCGGACGACGGCCTCCGCCGCCTCGTAGACCTCGGCGACGGGAACGCCAGGGCGAAGGGCCCGAAGAACGGCCTCCTCCACCTCCAGCGCGACCTGATGCAGTGCCTCCTGGGCTGCTGTCGGGCGGCCCAGAACGAACGTGCGGGATTCATCGGCGGTGTAACTCCCAAAGGTCGCACCGATGTCCAGGACCACCAGGTCTCCTGGCCGAACGGGCCGGAGAGACGGGCCGTAGGGGGATCCGCGGCTTAACCCGGAGCCCGTGACCACCAGGCCGTGCCCTCCGCGCACTGTCAGGTTTTCCCCGCTAAAAAGGAAGACTCCGCCACCGCGCGCGCCGGGGTATCGGAGCGGCTGGAAGGCCTCGTGTCCCGCCTCCCGAAGGGCCCGCTCCACCTCCGCAGCCAGGGAGAGTTCGGAGAGCCCCGGACGCAGAATCGCCGCCAGTGCCTGGTGGCCGACGTCAGCAACACGCGCGGCCTTTCGGACTGCCTCTATCTCGTCCACGTCCTTGACCATTCGCTGGGCCAGAACGATAGGGCTTGCGTCCACTACCTCCCAGCCCGGCAATGCCTCCCGCATCCGCAGGTAGAGGCTGGCGGGCATCACATCCAGAGGGACCCCCACTGCGCCGCGGGAGAACCCCCATTCCGCCAGAACCGCAGCGACGCGATCCCAGCCGCCCCCGGCCTCCACGGTCGCCCCCGTTGCCTCCTTTCGGGCCAGGTCCAGTCCCCGGCGGACCAGCAGAACCGCCTCCCGTGGCCCGACGACGAGGGTCGCCGGGCGGGCGGTTCCCACGTAGTACAGGACATCGCGGGGGTGAGTCAGGACGAGAGCGTCCAACCCCGCCTCTGCCATTCGTCTGCGTAGTTCACGGAGCCGATGTTCCACGAGGCACGTCCTCCGTCAGAAGTCGGCGCACCAAAGGGCCGACCTCCAGGATGTGGCGCACGGTGAAATCTACGCCATCTTCTGGTTCCCCGTCCACCAGAACCGTGGTGATTCCGAACCGTTTGGCGGGCTGCAGGTTGACCGCCCGGTCTTCCACCAGAATGCACGCTGGGCCGGATACGCCGAGGATCTCCAGCATCCGGCGATAGGCCTCCGGCCAGGGCTTGGGACACATCCCCAGAGCCCGGATGTCCACGATGGCGTCAAACAGGTGGGCGACCCCCAGAACACGAAGGACGCGGAGCGCGTGTTCCACGTTGGCGTTGGTGAACACGGCCCGCCGAAGGGGAATCCCTGCCAGCATAGAAGCCAGAGCGGGGTCCGGACGCAGGTAGGCTTCTACGGGGACGTCGTGGACGAAAGCCAGATATTCTTCCACATCTACCTCGCTGGGCCGTTCCGCCTGGAGTCCAGCCAGGGTTGTCCCGTAGAGATGGACGTACCGCTGTCGGACCTCGTTGGCTTCCTGGGGGCTCAGGCTGAGGCGCTCCTGCAGCCAGAGGGTGATCCGGCGGCTGATCTCGTCCATCAGGCCGGTCCGGCGGTCGTAGAGGGTCTCATCCAGGTCAAAGACGATGTGGGAGAAAGGCATCTCTTCTGGCTCCATGTCGGAGAGAGTAGAACGTGCCAGGCACTTTCAGAAATGCCTGGCACGTTTTCGGATTCGCCGCTTTGGTGCCCTCATCTCCCCTGGGCCAGGGAGAGGGCCAGTCGGACGGCCTCCTCCGGGGTATCGGCCCGGTGGATAGGTGGGGGTGGATGGCCCGGCCGCATGAGTTCCCAGGTCTTCAGCCCGACGACGGGCACGCCGTAGTAGAGGGCGTAGGCGATCTCGCTGAGCGTCCCGTAACTTCCCCCCACAGCGATGACGGCCTGGGCGGTCCGGACGATGATGACGTTGCGGGCCTGCCCCATCCCGGTGACGATGGGGATGTCCACGTAGGGGTTCGCCTCCCGCCGGTCCGTTCCGGAGAGGATGCCGATGGTGAGGCCCCCGGCGCTCCGAGCGCCGCGACAGGCGGCCTCCATTGCGCCGCCGTAGCCCCCGCAGACCAGCACTGCGCCGTGCTGAGCCAGGGCGCGTCCGACGGCCTCTGCCAGCGCTTCTTCTTCCGGCGTCGGAGCCGAACCGCCCACAACGGCGATAAGGGGCCCTGTGGGTCGCTGCATACGTGCGCTCCTATAGCCGCAGGTTCTCGCGCACCTTTGCGGCCTCTTCCAGGCCCGCTTCCAGCGCGCGCAGGTTCAGCCCTTCCGTTCCCGGAGGCACCCGGCTGCGGATGGCCGCTTCCAGCGACTCGCGGGTCACCACCTTGGTCAACCCGACCAGCACGCCGAGCGCAACGATGTTCGCCGTCACCTCCCGCCCGGTGACCTCACGAGCGATGGCGGTCATCGGCACCCGCACCGCGCGGATGAGCGGCGCGCGATGGACGTGGGTGGAGTCCAGAATCAGCAGGCCATTTTTCCGGAGTTGGCCGCCGTAGCGGTCGCATGCCTCCTGGCTCATACAGAGCAGGATGTCTGGCTCCAGCACCTTGGGGTAGTAGATTTCGGTGTCGGAGATGATGACCTCCGCCCGGCTGGCGCCGCCGCGCGCCTCCGGGCCATAGGACTGGGTCTGGACAACCTTCTTCCCGTCCCGGACGGCCGCGTCGGCCAGGAGAATTCCGGCCAGGACTACTCCCTGACCGCCCGTTCCGGCGATACGGATTTCTGTACGTTCCATGGACTTCCTCCGGCGGCCGGAATCACTTCCGTGTAGTACCTCCGGGTGTACTCTACCAGGTCGTCCCGGTCGGCGAGGATGCCACGAATGATTTTCCCGGCGCGTTCCTCTTCGCTCATCCGCTCGGCCTGCTTGATGGTGATGCTGTTCTCCTTTAACCGTAGCATCATCTCTGGTGCCGTTCCCCATCGGTTCAGCCGCCCGATAGTGGTGTGGCAGTAACTGATGGCCTCCACAACAGAGAACCCCTCCTTCTGGAGCGCGCGGGCGATGTATTCCTGGAGTTCTTCCACGTGATAGACGGTGCTCCGGGCCACGAAGGCGGCTCCCGCACACTTCGCCAGTTCGGCGATCTGGAAGGGGGGCTCAATGTGGCCGTAGGGGGCTGTGGTCGTACGGGCGCCGGGTGGAGTTGTCGGGGAGTACTGGCCTCCGGTCATTCCGTAGGTCGCGTTGTTGACCACAATGGCGGTCAGACCAATGTTGCGCCGGGCCGAGTGGATGAAGTGATTACCCCCAATGGCCAGCGCGTCGCCGTCGCCCATCACTACGATGATCTTCATTTCGGGCCGAACCAGTTTGAGGCCGGTGGCGAAGGCCAGGGCCCGGCCGTGAGTGGTATGGAGCGTGTTGAAGTCCACATAGACGGGCATCCGTCCGGCGCAGCCGATGCCGGAGACCATTGCGATTTCGTTCTTATCCAGTCCCAGACTATCCACTGCGCGGATGATAGCGCCCAGGACGATGCCGATGCCGCATCCGGCACACCAGATGTTGGGAAATTTTTTGCTGTGGCGCAGGTATCGCTCGTGAATGCGCGATTCGCTCTGGGGAATCATTCCGCCTCCCGTGGAGAATCCGACACGTACTCCTTTCAGAAGTGGGGGAATTTGGGGAACCGGGAGGGCCAGAGAAGACCGCTGGACCGGCCCGGTAAGGGGAAAGGGGTGGGGCGGGTGGGATTCGAACCCACATGTCCTTTTCGGACAGAGGATTTTAAGTCCCCCGCGGCTGCCGTTTCGCCACCGCCCCAGACAACAAAGGGCAGTCCGGATCGGACTGCCCGCTGAAAAACCCATTTCCCGCAGGAGGCGACGGCCGGATTCGAACCGGCGAATGAGGGTTTTGCAGACCCTTGCCTTACCCCTTGGCTACGTCGCCGAAAAATTGTGGAACGGCGGCTAAAAGGTGAGCGGGCGACGGGACTCGAACCCGTGACCTTCTCCTTGGCAAGGAGACGTTCTACCAACTGAACCACGCCCGCTTGCGATGTTATTATACACGTCCAACAGGGTTTTGTCAAGAGGCTGGGGGCGGAGGATTCGAACCCCCACGTACGGATCCAGAGTCCGCTGTCCTACCCTTAGACGAGCCCCCAGCGTCCGCTGTAATTTTACCACGACTTTTCCAATTGGGCAAGTCTGGTGTTTAGACCGCGGCACCCTCTCTCAACTTTAACTTTAACCCGCAATTCCCCGACACAGGCCCTTTACCACTATCCGCCGCATCTTCTGGCGGAGATAGTTCCGTTGGCCGACCTCTGCGACAAAGGCCGATGCCGGCCGATCCCTATCTGCGTTATGTAGTTCTCCCTCGTAGTATTGCCCCCAGTTCCCGCTCCAATCGCCGAATGATTTTTTCCCGAACCCGAGCCACTTCCTGATCAACCAGTGTCCGGTCGTCGGCCTGATAAGTGAGGCGATAGGCCAGGCTCTTTTTTCCGGCCCCGATCTGCTCACCCCGATACACATCAAACAGAACAGCGGAGCGGACCAACGGTGCGCCGGTCTGCAGAATCATATCCCGTACCCGAACAGCGGGCACTTCCTCGTCTACAACTACCGCCAGGTCCTCATAGACGGGTGGGTGCATAGAGATGGGCGTCATCCGGCGCGGCGCGCCCCAGAGCCCGATCAGGACCTCCAGATCAAACTCCAGCGCACAAACGGGCAATCCCTCCGGCAGGTCAAAGGCCTCCCGGACCAGGGGATGAATTTCCCCCATTACGCCCAGGAAGGTCCCGTTCACAGAGACCTGAGCACAGCGGCCGGGATGGAAAGCCGGATGCTGGCCCCGCTCAAAGGTTCCTGTGAGGCCCAGGCCGGAAAGCAGCGCTTCCACTACGCCCTTCAGGTCGTAGAAATTAAAAGGAGCAGATTGACGGTCGGGGAGCCAGGACCGGGGCTCCCTGGGACCGGCCATTACAACGCCCAGCCGAAGTGGTTCCTGGGGCAGCGGTTCGCCCTCCACGGGTAGGTAGACGGCGCCGATCTCAAAAATCGCCACCCGCTCCTGGAAGCGGAGGTTATCCCGCAGCGTCTGCAGGAGGGAAGACAGCAGGGTCTGGCGCAGGTAGGCCCGATCTGCCGAGAGGGGGTTCTTAAGCCGCAGGTAACAGGAAGGATCGGGAGGCGGGCCCTGAGGACGCAGTTTCCCCTCGTCGGCGATGTCCACCAGGGAGTAGGTGATGACTTCGTCCAGACCACAGCCCACCAGCAGGTCTCGCACCCGCTCAGCGCACTCCAGCCGTGGGTTGGGCCGCTGGGGCGGCAGTTCGTCCCGCAACAGCGTCGTCGGGAAGCGGTCGTATCCCCAGATGCGCGCGATTTCTTCCACCAGGTCCACAGGTCGGGTGACATCGGGGCGATGAGAGGGAACGGTCACCTGAAGGCATCCATCCTCCCGCTGTTGAACAGCGAAATCCAGGGATGAGAGGATGCGGACCATCTCCTCAGTGGAAATCTCCACTCCCAGGATACGGGTGACTTCGGTGGGGAGCAGTTCCAGGACCCGCCTGGGCTGACGTCCGGGATACAGGTCACCAACGACGGGGACAACCGTCCCTCCTGCCAGTTGGGCCATCAGGAGGGCGGCCCGTAGCGCCGCAGGAACGGTCAATTCCGGGTCCACCTGACGCCCAAAACGCTGGCTGGCCTCGCTGGAAAGGCCCAGCAGGCGGGAAGTCCGGCGAATGCTGAGGAAGTGGAAGTTGGCCGATTCCAGCAGGACGTCGGTGGTCTCCTGAGTGACCTCGCTTTCCAATCCACCCATCACCCCAGCGACAGCGACGGGGCCGCCACCGTCGGTGATGAGGAGCATCTCCCTATCAAAGGTCCGCAGGATACCATCCAGCGTGGTCATCTGTTCCCCTGGACGGGCCCGTCGGACGATAATGGCGGGCCGGGAGTCACCAGGGCGGGGCCGGAGACGGGTGTAGTCAAAGGCGTGGAGGGGTTGGCCCAGTTCCAGCATCACGTAGTTGGTGATATCCACGACGTTGCTGATAGGCCGCATTCCAGCCAGGCGGAGCCGCATCTGCATCCAAAAGGGAGAAGGAGCGACACGAACGCCGCGGATAAACGCCGCCGAGTATCGGGGGCAGAGGTCCGGGTCGGCGATTTCCAGGTAGACAAAATCGGGGTTAGTGGAGAGTTGGGCCGGGAAGGTCTCGGCAGCGCGCAGGGGCTCCCGTCGGAGGGGGACATCCAGCAAAGCGGAGACTTCCCGTGCCACACCGAAGACGGAGTAAAGGTGGGCGAAAGGCCCCTTGATGTCAAACTCCAGAACAGCGTCGCCCAGGTACTCTACCAGGGGAACCCCTACAGGCGCATCGTCGGGGAGGTAGATGATGTCCTCGTGTTCATCGGAGAGCCCCAGTTCTTTTTCGGAGCATACCATCGCGCGGGAAGGTATACCCCGAATTTTTGTAGATTTCAGTTTCATCACCTGGAAGCCGGGGGCATGCCCATCGTAGAGGTGGGCCCCCTCCAGTGCAAAGGCGACCTTAAGGTGGAGGTCGGTCTGGCCCCGACGGGCCAGGAGGCTTGGAGCGCCGGTCACGACGACTTCTATCTCCGGCCCGCCGTATTCCACCTCGGCAAGAACCAGTCGGTCTGCATTGGGGTGGGGATGTACGGCGCGGACCTCACCGACGACGATTTTATCGGGGTCCCAGGGGAGTTCGGCTCCCGGCAGGCCGATGTAGGTGATTTTCTCCACTTCCAGCCCGGCCAGGGTGAGCCGCTGGGCCAGTTGAGGAATGGGGACGGTGATTTCCACGTAGTCCTTAAGCCAGGAAAGCGGGACGCGCATTCGCTCCTCCTGAAGGTCACCGTTATGACGGGACAGGTTTTTCTGTGAGTTTACCACAATGTAGCAAAAAGGCCAACTTGGCGATTGTGCTGAGGTTCGGACATAAGGAGGAGGTGTTTCGGGATGGGAAGAGCCTGTTGGGGATGGGCCGGCTGATGAACCAGCGCTGGGTGTATATGGAGAAGATGCTGGCTCTTTTTCTCCTGGTGTATGCGGTCGCCGACCTGGTGGGCGAAAGGCTGCGGGATTTTCTCTACGGGGAACCGGTGGGTGAGGGAGAAGCAGTGCCCGAAGGGGAGCGGATTCCGGGAAATCCGCAGCGAAAGCAAGAGCAGAAGTGGAACCGGTACTCTGGTCTGTTTGTGCTGCTCAAGCAGAAATGGTCGCTCTCTGTCCGAGACTGGGAGCGGATTGTGGAGGATGCCTGGGCCATCTTTGCGGCCATTGTCCTCCCTGTCCCAACTCGTGTCTGAACCTCAGAGCGGACTTGGCAAATTCCAGTATTCCGGTATACTTACACCGACCGAGAGCAAGACACTTGCGCCGTAAAGGAGGTCTGGGGTGGTGGCTTTGCCGCTGTCCTGGACCTCTACTGCTCTGGAGGACGCAGATGTACATCCTTGTCGTAGACCTGGGAGGCACACAAATTCGCGCAGCCCGCTGCCTGCCCGATGGCCGGATGGAGGAGCGGGTCGCAATCCCCACACTGGCCCACGAAGGCCCCGATGCTGTCCTGAACCGCATTCGTCAGGCCATCCGCTCCGTCTGGCCTCAACGAGGAGAAGTGGCCGCACTGGCACTCTCCGCCCCTGGCCCCGTAGATGCCCGCACAGGTGTCGTCCGGTTCACTCCCAATATTCCTGGATGGAAAGACGTCCTCCTGCGGGACCTGATGGCAGATTTCGGCGTCCCGACATTCGTCGCCAACGATGCCAACCTGGCCGCGCTGGGGGAGTACCGCTTCGGCGCGGGGCGGGGCGTCCGCGACCTCATCTATCTGACCATCAGTACGGGCATCGGCGGTGGCGTTATCATAGACGGCAGGCTTTTTGAGGGCGGGCAGGGCCTTGGAGGCGAGGTCGGACATATGGTTATTGAACCGGATGGCCCGCCCTGCGGCTGCGGCGGTTACGGTTGTCTGGAAGCAGTAGCGTCCGGCCCGGCGATCGCGCGGGAAGCACGTACGGCTATAGAACGGGGGGCATCCTCCCTGCTCTCCCGTATGGTTGCTGCCCCTCAGGACATCACGGCCCGTGAGGTGGTGGAGGCTGCCCGAAAGGGGGACCCCCCCAGCCTGCACATCTTAGAGCGCGCTGGGCGCTACATCGGCCTGGCCCTCGTTAGCCTGATGTACCTCTTCAATCCGGCCCTCTTCATCCTGGGCGGCTCTGTCGCCATCGGAGCCGGAGACCTGCTGATGACTCCGATCCAGCGGACCATCCAGGAGCGATCTCAACGGGTCTACTGGGAAAACACCCCTATCGTCTACGCTGCGCTGGAGGACGACGTCGGGCTTCTGGGCGCGCTGGCACTGGCCCTGGAGCGGTTGGGCATCTCATAAGGGGAGTCCCGCAATGGGACTTCTGCTTCGCGTAGTAGACCGGCTCACTGAGGGGCCTCGTCGCCAGAAATATGAGGCTCTGGCCCGACAGATCGGGCGGCCTCTCTTGCCCCAGGATGGCCATCGTGGCTTCATCGTCCTCCAGATAGATGGCCTGGCCTATGACCACCTGATTCAGGCAATGGAGGCCGGGTATCTCCCCTACATCCGGCGAATGGTTCGGGAAGGACACTGGCGACTGGCCCGGTGGTATTGCGGTCTCCCCAGCACAACCCCCGCTGTCCAGGCTGCTATCCTCTTCGGAACCCAGGAGGATGTCCCTGGCTTCCGCTGGTACGACAAGGCCCGGCAGGAGTCTTTTGTCGCCAAGCGCCCCGCCCAGGTCCAGATGCTCCAAGAGCGCCTGAAAAACGGGCGGGTGGGCATCCTCATAGGCGGCTCCAGTTACGTCAATATGTTTGACGGCGACGCGGACCTGGCCCTCTTCACCCTCTCCTCCATCCACCCCCGTTTCTTCTTTGAGTCCGTTCGGGGCATCAGTCTGCTACTCCTCTTCCTGCTCAGCCCCCTGCGCATCCTGCGGGTTCTCTTTCTCACCCTCACGGGGTACCTGAGAGCCCTCTGGTGGCGGTTCCTGGCAGCGATCCGGCGCCGTCCGGCTCGCTCCTACGGCTTGCTCTCGCCCCTTCTGGCCGCGCTCGTCAACGCTCTATTTACTGAGGTCCAGACCTTCGGCATCATCTTGGACATCTACCGCGGTGTCCCCTCCATCTACGCCAATTACAACGCCTACGACGAGGTGGCCCACGCCTTCGGCCCCACCGACCCCGCCGCGTTCAGCATGCTGCGAGATGTGGACCGACGCATCCGGCAGATAGACCGGGCCCGTCAGCGGGTCCTGCGAGACTCCCGTCGGCGGGGCCGCCCCTACGACCTCTACATCCTATCCGACCACGGAAACGCCCCAGCCGTTCCCTTCTCCTGGCGGGCGGGACAAAGTCTGGGACAGTTCATCGCCTCTCAGTTGGGAGATGTATCGCTGGACGAGGTTTTCAGTCGGCCAGGATACGTAGAGGACAAGGCCCGTTACCTCCGGGACGAGATGGAAGTCCTGGAAGGACGGCTCCCTCCCGCTGTGGCGCGAGTCGTCCGGGCCCTCCGACGCTCCCTGGACCGCCGGATTCCCCCGGACTGGGAGGCAGAAGAGTACGACCTGACGCGCCGGGAGGACGTCGTCGTTCGGGTCTCTGGCCCCCTGGCCCACGTTTACTTCAACGTCGTCCCTCGCCCACTGGACCTGATAGAAGTCGCCTTGCTGTACCCGAATCTCCTGGATCGCCTGATGGAGATGGAAGAAATCGGGTGGATTATGGGGCGGGCCGGAGGACGGGTCGTTGTCCTGGGGCCGGATGGCGGACGGGCCGTCGTGGATGACGCAGGGCAGACGGAGATCACTCCCCCCGACCCGCTGGCACCCTACGGCGAACGGGAACTGGTCGCCAGGCAGGCCTATCGGCTGGCGATGTACCCCCATTCCGGCGACCTCATCTTAATGGGGCGCCTCCTCCCCGATGGGCGCGTCGTCACCTTTGAGGAGCAGATGGCCACTCACGGTGGGCTGGGGGGAGGACAGGAGTGGCCCTTCCTGGTCTGGTCCTCCGGAGAGCCACCCCCCCCATTGGCTGCGCCAGAAGACCTCTACCGGTTCTTCCTCAGCCGCTACCTGATCGCCGACAGCAGAAGAGCCGACCGCTCGTCGCTCCTTGATCGTGATAAGGAACGACACCCTCTCTTTGGCCCTTCCCTTTTCACCCCAGATGTGGTAAAATAGACAGTGATCAGAAAAATCCTGGGCCTATCTGTTCCAGCATTTTTCCAGGAGGTATGCAATGGCGATTGACCCTGTCTGCAAAATGGAGGTGGACCCCAAGACCGCGCCGGCGAAGACGGTCTACAAGGGCCAGACCTACTACTTCTGCGCGCCGGGCTGCAAGGTGGCCTTTGAGAAGGACCCCGAAAAGTACCTGCGCCAGATGGAAGAGAAGCCCCATCCGGGCCACCACGGCCACTGATGGGGAAGAAAGAACCCCGAAGAACGAGAAAAGTATTCCGCGGCTACTTCGCCGCCGTAGCGAAAAATGTTCTTTTTTGGGCTGCGGGAATAGTCAGAGGCTCATACAGAAATGCTACGGGCAGAGTTGCGAGGGGGCCTCACCCCTCCCCCTACCCATGGGGTGAGGAAGGCTGAATAGATACCTTTTGGGGCTATGAAACGGCAGAGGCCTGAGTAGAAAGGCACAGGCGGAAAGGCCGCAGTTAAGGGCCCCGCAAAAGCGAACAGACATGGACAAGCAGACCCTTTCTATCCCTGTTCAGGGAATGACCTGCGCCGCCTGCGTGGCGCACGTGGAGCATGCGCTCCGCAGCCTGGAGGGCGTGGAGGACGTCACCGTCAACCTGGCGACGGAGAAAGCGACCTTCCGCTTTGACCCTAATGCTGTCCGGATGACGGACGTCGTCCGAGCGGTGCAAGAGACCGGATACGAGATTCCAACCGAGACAGTGATGCTCCTCATCGGCGGGATGACCTGCGCCGCATGTGCCGCCCACGTGGAGGACGCCCTGCGCTCGCTTCCCGGCGTCGTCTCCGTCTCGGTTAACCTGGCGACGGAAAAGGCCACCGTGACCCATATCCCCGGCATCGTAAGCCTCGCCGACTTCCGGCGAGCCGTTGCCGAAGCGGGGTACGAAATTCTGGAAGCCCCAGCCGAGGGAGCGGCCGCGGCGATGGAAGATGAGGCCGAGCGGAAGATGCGCGAGAGCCGCTTCCGAATGCGCGTCGC
>JANXAH010000008.1 GCA_025062415.1 Anaerolineae bacterium
TGTGGACATCGCGCCGCCGCCCGCGGAGCAACTGCTGGCCCAGGGACTGGACGCCGAAAAGGCGCGCGAGGTCCTGCGGCGGACGCGCCAGGTCCTGGCGGACGTCCCGGACTTCTCCGAAGAAGCCATAGAGCCGCCGCTGCGGGCGCTGGTGGAGGAACTGGGTCTCTCCAACCGACAGGTCTTCGGCCTCATCCGTATCGCCACCACCGGCAAGGCTGTCTCCCCGCCCCTCTTCGGCACCCTCAGCATCCTAGGCCGGGAGCGGGTACTGGCCCGGCTGGAGGCGGCAGAACAGTCGTTAGTCGTTCGGTCGGAGGATGCCTGAGAAGTGTTGCAAATGGAGCAAAGCGTATACGAAGAGGACGGTCTCTGAAGAGGTGAAACATACGAGCCTTGACGCTGGAACTCCCGTCGGGTGTGCGTGAGGCACTGAGAATCCCACCGTCTGAGCAGGAAGTGCGCGTGCGGCAGGAACTGGCGGTCCGGTTGTACGAGAAAGGATTGCTCTCCTTTGGAAAAGCCCGCGAACTGGCCGGGTTGTCCAATGGGAGTTTCATGAACTCTTAGCGGCCGAAGGAATTCCCCGTCACTACGACTTAGAAGAACTGGAAGCCGACCTCCACAACCTTGAGGAATTCCATAGAAAAGGGCGGTTTCCGGCTCGGGCGAGAGACCTACCTGGCCGCCCTGCACGAAGTGGGTGAAACAGAAACCTGATTCGGAATTCACGGCACGGGTTAGCAAGGAGGAGCGATGCCCGGACCCTTCCCTGGAATGGATCCGTATCTGGAGGACCCGGCCTACTGGCCGGACGTGCATCAGCGGCTGATTACCTACATCGCCGACACGCTCGGCCCCCATCTTCGCCCCCGCTACCACGCCCGCATCGGCGAACGGGTCTATATCCTGGAGCCCCTGCAGGCATACTATCCGGACGTGACGATTATCCGGCAGCCGCTGGCGGTGCGGGAGCCCGTCCCGGCCTACGGCGCGGCCGTCGCCGAAACGGAGACCGAAGTTATGGTGGACATGCCGGTCCTGGTGACCCTGCCCCCGGTGGAGCACCGGGAGCCTTACCTGGAGATCGTCCGCGCTGCGGGAGGTGAAGTCGTCACCGTGATTGAGGTGCTCAGTCCGACCAACAAAACCCCAGGAGAGGGCCATCGGCTCTATCGCTCCAAACAGCGGGAACTGCTGGATACGCCGGTTCATCTGGTGGAGATAGACCTGCTTTCCACCGGCCTGCACACTGTGGCGCTATCCGAGGAGGCCCGCGCCGAACTCCCCCAGCACCGGTACCTCATTTGTGTCCGCCGGGGACCGGAGCGGCGCCGCTTTGAGGTCTACCCCATCCCCTTGAGCAAACGGCTCCCCCGGATGCGCATCCCCCTCAAGGAGCCCGATCCGGACGTCGTTCTGGATGTGCAGGCCGTCCTGGACCGCTGCTACGACAACGGCGGCTACGCCGACCTGATAGACTACCGTCGCCCGCCGTCTGCGCCCCTCTCCCCTGAAGAGGCCGCCTGGGTGGATGGCCTGCTGCGCGGCAAAGGCCTGCGGTAAGGGATAGGACGCGGATCCACGCTGATTTCCTTGTTTCCCTGTCTCCTTGTTTCCTTACCTGACCAACCCCAGGAGGCCGCCCATGCCCGTAGATACCTGCGAAGTGGTCACCCCCACGCTGGTCTGGTCCCCCGCCGAGACACTCAGCCCCCGCGTCCGCCGCCTGCGGGACCAGTACTGGAGTTTCTACACCCGCGAGTACACCAACGAGGTGCGCGCCTATACCACCGGCACGCCCTGGGACCACGTCTATTCTCCCTGGAACTGGACCAACGTCCCGGAGATGATGCTGTTTCTGGAAGGCGCAAAGGCCTACCTGCGGGCTGCGGCGACGAAGGTGGACCTGCCCCCCGACTTTTGGAAAGAACCCCTGGTAATTAGGCGGGCCCTTTTCTTCCGGGAGGTAGTGGAAAAATACCTGCCGGTACAGATTCTGGAAGGCGAACTCATCGTCGGCTCCCACTTCAACGCCGCCCTCTCCCGAACCCTCACTCGCTCCGAGGCGCGCCGGTTTGCCCAAATGGAAAAGCGGTTCCTGAAGGAGGTGTTCCGGCTGGACCGGCTGGGCGTGGGCAACTGCGGCGCGATCCCCGGTCACCTGATCCCCAACTACCCCCGCGTCCTTCGGGAGGGGTTCCGGGCTATCCACGCCGAGGCGGAGGCCGTTGCCCAGGACCCGAAAGCCAGCCCGCAGCGGCGCGCGCTGGCCCGCGCCATCGCCATCTGCGCCGAGGCCGCCCGCAATTTCGCCGCCCGCTACGCCGCCGAGGCCCGCCGTCTCGCCGCGCAGGAGTCCGACCCGGCCCGGCGGGCCGAACTGGAGGAGATCGCCCGCATCTGTGACCGGGTCCCCTGGGAGCCCGCACAGACCTTCCACGAAGCGCTCCAATCCCTCTGGTTCACCCACATGCTGGTTATGGTGGCCGAGAGTTACCCCGGCCCCGGCCTCTCTCCGGGCCGCATAGACCAGTACCTCTACCCCTACTACCGGGCCGACATAGCGGCCGGGCGGCTCACCCGCCAGCAGGCGAAGGAACTCCTCCAGTGCTTCTGGATCAAGCCCAACTACGCCTACGACTACCAGGGTTGGGTGGGCACCAACCAGGGCATCAATTCCTCCTTCGGCCAACTGGTCACCCTGGGTGGCACAAACGAGAAAGGCGAGGATGCCAGCAATGAACTGACCGCGCTTATCCTGGACGTCATTGAGGAGATGAACCTGCTGGAACCCAAGCCCAACATCCGCCTGCACGCCCGCACCCCCGATTGGCTCCTGCAGCGGGTCGTGGATATGGTCGCCAGCGCGCAGGGAAGCCCGTTCCTGCTGAATTTTGACGAAAACTCCATCGCGGGCCTGCGCTGGGAGGGACTGCCGGAGGAGAAACTGTGGGACTACGCTCCTGTAGGCTGTCTGGAGAATACCCTGCAGGGCTGCGACCGCTCCGGGACGGTGGACGTCAATCTGAACATCGCCAAGGCGGTGGAACTGGTCCTCCAAGACGGGCGGGACGCCGCCACGGGCGAGCAAATTGGCCCTCGGACGGGCGACCCCCGGGCCTTCGTCACCTTTGACCAGTTCTTTGATGCCTTCAAGCGGCAACTGAAGGCCATCCTGGAGGCCCTCATCGCCGCCAACAACATTGCCGACACGGGCCGGGCCCGCTTTGAGCCCACCCCGTACCTCAGCGCGCTGGTGGACGGATGTCTGGAAAGCGGGAAGGACATTACCGCCGGCGGCGCCCGCTACAACTTCATCACCGTGGAAGGCGTCGCCCTGGCGACGGCGGCGGACAGCCTGGCCGCGATCAAGAAACTGGTCTACGACGAGAAGGCCGTGAGCATGGAAGAACTGGTCCGCGCGCTGGATGCCAACTTTGAGGGCCACGAGTCCCTCCGGCAGATGCTCCTGCACAAGGCCCCCAAGTACGGCAACGACGATCCGGAGGCCGACGAAATCGCCCGGGAGATCAGCCGGTTCTGGACGACGGAGGCGTTCCGCCACACGACGCCGGAGACGGGCAAGCGATATCGGGGTGGCTACCTTTCGTGGAATTACTGGGTGGCCTACGCGCCCCGCACGGCGGCGACCCCCGACGGGCGCCGGCGCGGCCAGTTCCTTTCCAACGGCGTCTGCCCGGTCAACGGCGCCGACCGCAACGGCCCAACGGCGGTCATCCGCAGCGTGGGCCGTCTGGGCCTGGAGACTGCGCCCAACGGCGCGTCCCACACGATGAGTTTCTCCCCCAGTCTCCTGCGCAACCCGGAGAACCGAACCAAACTGGCCGCGCTCCTGCGGGCCTACGGCAAAATCGGCGGCACCTGTCTGCAACTGAACGTCGTCAGCCCGGAGACGCTGCGCGCGGCCCAGCGGGACCCCGACTCCTACCGCAACCTGCTGGTCCGGGTCACCGGCTACAACGCCTACTTCGTGATGCTGGGCAGGGAGATTCAGGACGAAATCATCGCGCGCGAGAGCCACGCGCTGTAAAAGGGATTCACCACAAAGACACGAAGAATATATTTTCTTTGTGCCTTCGTGTCTTCGTGGTCTCTCTTCGGGAGGCCGGATGAAGAGTTACCGCAAAGAACTCTTCATCAACATCACTCCCCAGGTGGAGCAATGCCTGCGGGAGAGCGGCATCCCGACGTTTAAGGTGACAGTCACCTTGAAGGTGACTGTCACCTTACACCTAAGGTGCGGGAAGTGATATGCCCCCCAACCTCTGGATAGACATCGCAGGCTGGATCGGCGTCGTTTCTTTGCTGGCCGCCTACGCGCTGGTCTCCACGCGCAAACTGGAAGGCGATTCGCCCCTCTACCAGGTCCTCAACGCCCTGGGAAGCCTTCTGCTCATCGTCAACTCCGGCTACTACCGGGCTTTCCCGTCGGTGGGCATCAACGTCGCCTGGATCGGCATCGCCCTCTACGCCCTGGCGCGGTGGAAATTCACCACAAAGGCACGAAGACACGAAGTGAAAATTAACAATTAAAAAATTAACAATTATTTCTTCGTGTCTTTGTGTCTTCGTGGTTTTCACGAAAGAGTCCATATGCCCGAGATTGCAATTCTGCCCGAACGCTGTACCCGCTGCGGCGCGTGCGTGGCCCTCTGCACCGGCCGCGTCTTCCGGCAGGAGCCGGACCGGGTCGTTGTCGCCGACGCGGCGGCCTGCTGGCTCTGCGGCCATTGCGTCGCCGTCTGCCCCGCCGACGCCGTCCTCCACAGCGAGTACCCCCTGGAGGACTGCCCGCCCCTGGACCCGACCCGCCTGCCCTCCCCCGACGCGCTGGTGACGGCCCTGCGCGCCCGTCGCTCCGCGCGCGTCTTCCGGGACCAGCCGGTGCCCCGGGAGGTGGTCCGGGAACTGGTAGAGGTGGGCCGGTGGGCCCCCAGCGCCAGCAACGCGCAGCCGGTGGACTGGCTGGCTCTGGACGACCCCGCCCGCATTGCGGCGCTGGGCGCGCAGACTGTCGCCGTCCTGGCCCATACGGCGCGCCTCCTGCGCAATCCCCTGGTCCGCTTCCTGTTGCGTCTGACGGCGGGCGCCGAGCAGGTGCGGAAGGGAATGGAAAGCGTGCCCGACTTTGAGCGGCTGGCCCAGCGCCACGCGCAGGGAGAGGACCCCATTTTCTTCCGCGCGCCGGTCGTCCTGGTGGCCCACGTCCCCCGGGACGACTACTTCGGTCGGGAGGACGCCACGTACGCGGCCTACAACGTGATGCTGGCGGCCTCTTTGCACGGGCTGGGCACCTGCCACATCGGGTACTTCACCGTGGCGCTGGCCCGCAGCGCGCGCCTGCGGGCCGCGCTGGGCCTGCCGCCGGACCGCCGGGCCGTCATCGCGATGACGCTGGGCTATCCCCGCCACCGCTTTCACCGCGTCCTTCCCCGTCGTCAGCCCGAACTGGCCTGGAATGAGGTGGGACGCGGATAAACGCGGATATACGCGGATGTTTAAAAATCCGCATTCATCTGCACTCGTCCACGTCCGTTGAAAGGAAAAATGATTACAGGCATCACTTTCAACATCCAGCGTTTTAGCACAGAAGACGGGCCGGGCATCCGGACCACCGTCTTCCTGAAAGGATGTCCCCTTCGCTGTGTCTGGTGCCACAACCCGGAGGGGCTCTCCCCCCGACCCGAGTTGGTCTGGTACGACGTCCGCTGCATCGGCGCGCGGGACTGCCTGTGGGCCTGCCCCGTCGGCGCGCTGGAACTGACCCCCCAGGGGATGCGTATAGACCGGGAGCGTTGCACCGTCTGCGGGGAATGTGCGCGGGTCTGCCCGGCGGCAGCGCTGGAGGTCATCGGGCGGGAGTGGACCCCGGAGGGGCTCTTCGCCGAGGTGGAGAAAGACCGGGTCTTCTACGAGACCTCCGGCGGCGGCGTGACCTTCTCCGGCGGCGAGCCGATGCGCCAGGCCGACTTCGTCCGGGAAGTAGCCCGCCTCTGCCGCAGGGCCGGCATCCACGTCGCCCTGGATACCTGTGGGGCGGCGCCCTGGGAGCAATACGAGGAAATTCTCCCCTTCGTGGACCTGGTCCTCTACGACCTGAAAATCTGGGATTCCGACCGCCACCGGGCCGCAACGGGCCTGGACAACGCTCGGATTCTGGAGAACGCGCGCCGCATCGCGGCGGCGGGCCGTCCGATGTGGATTCGGACCCCCGTCATCCCCGGCTACACCGCCGACGAGGCCAACATCGCTGCGCTGGCAGCCTTTATTGCGGACGAACTCCCTACCGTCCAGCGGTGGGACCTGCTGGCCTACACCAACCTGGGCCAGCCCAAGTATCACCGCCTGGATCGCCCCTACGCGCTGGAGGGAGTCCCGCTGCTGACGCGGGAGGAAATGGAAGCCGTTTGCGCGGTAGCGCTTCGGCGGGTGCCCGTCGCCCGCTGGTCCGGCGCAACCCGATGAAAGCCTGATTGACGAAGCCCATCTTCTGCGCTCCACAGCCCTGCGGCCCTGTTTGGGAGGCATACAATGCCCATCCTTTCCCGGTATCCTGCGCTCTTTGAGGCTCTGAAGGGGGAGATGATCCCCAAGTTCCTGGCGACCCGCTCCGCCGACGGCATCCCCAATGTGGTACCGTGCACGTCGCTGATGCCCGCCGGGGACGCGGAGGACCGGCTGATTTTCGGAAACTTCCTGCTGCGCAAGTCGGTGAACAACCTGGATTCGGACCCGCGCGTCGGCGTTCTGGTGATCGCGCCCGACCTGGAGGGGTGGATTCTGCAAGGAGAGTTCCTGGGCTGGCAACGGACAGGCCCCTATGTGGACGCGGTGATGAGCACCAATCTTCTGCGCTACAACGCCTACACCGGCGTCCGCAACGTGGGCATCATCCAGGTTCGGTCCCTCCGACGGGCCTTCCGGATTTCCCGGCCTCGGGTCCTGGGGGAGTACCTGCTGGCTCGTCTCTCGGGCCCTCTGTTCCCTCAGCCAGACGGTGCTGCCCCGATGCCGTTGCCGGTACAGCGCGGCTTTCGGGCTCTTACCGCGCTGCGGGTGCTGGCCTTTCTGGACGACGAGGGCGTGCCGCTTGCGGCGCCGGTTCTCTCCCTGCAGCCGGTGGGAGCCCGGATATTGGCTGGCGCCTGCGGCCTCGCTGCCGACTGGCTGGAGAATCTCCCCACAGGAACCCCCGTGGCAGCCTCGCTGCTGACTTTGGATATCGTCTCCTTTCAGGCCAAAGGACCCTGGCTGGGGGTTCGCCGCGTCCTGGGATGGCCCGTGGGCGGGATGAGGGTGACGGAAGCCTATGCCGGGGGCCCGCCGATACCGGGCGGACGGGTGATGTAGGGGAGGTGTGCCATGTCCGTAGATCGCATTCTGGCCATAGACGTCGGCGCCGGAACCCAGGACATCCTGCTCTGGGAAGCCGGCCAGCCGATGGAGAACAACGTCAAACTGGTTCTCCCTTCCTGGACGACGGTGCTGGCCCGCCAGGTCCGACGGGCGACGCAGGAGGGGCGGCCCATTTTTCTGACCGGAAACCTGATGGGGGGTGGGCCCGTCGTGAGCGCGATGAAGCGTCACCTGGCCGCGGGCTATCCCGTCTACGTTACCCCGCGCGCCGCAAAGACGATCCGGGATAACCCGGAGGAGGTGCGGCGGCTGGGCTACACCATCGTGGAGGAGCCCCCGGATGTTCCCCATCTCCTGACCCTGCGCACGCGCGACGTGGACCTTCCGGTTCTGGCCGACGCGCTGGCCCCCTTCGGGGTGACGCTTCCCGAAACCGTCGCCGTCGCCGTCCAGGACCACGGGGAATGCCTGGAGGGATCCAACCGGAAGTTCCGCTTCCAACTCTGGCGGGAGTTCGTGGAAAGCGGCGGGGAGATTCTGCGCCTGGCCTATCGGGAGCCCCCGTCCCACTACACCCGAATGCGCGCCGTCCAGCAGGACGCGCCGGGGTCCATTGTGATGGACACTGGTCCTGCGGCCCTCTGGGGTATTCTGGAAGACCCCGTTGCGGCCGCGCACCACGACGAGGGGCTTATCGCTGTCAATGTCGGCAACCAGCACACCATCGGTGTTCTACTTCAACAGGGCCGCATTCTGGGCCTCTTTGAGCACCACACCGTCCTGGTCACTCCGGAGAAACTCCGGGCCCTGGTGGAGCGGCTCCGGGCGGGGACGCTTACAGATGAGGAGGTCTATGGCGATAACGGCCATGGCGCGTACATTCACCCCGACTATACCCCTGGCCGGGGCTTTGGGTTCGTCGCGGTGACGGGCCCCCAGCGACATATAGCCGCACCACTGGGCTACTACTTCGCCGTCCCCTACGGCGACATGATGCTGACAGGTTGCTTTGGCCTGGTGGCAGCGGCCCGCCGTCTTCTTGAGGGATGGGACGCGGATAGGCGCGGATAGACGCCGATTTCCCTGGTCCATCTATAGCCCAAATTGGATACAAAGGGTTTGGTAGGCACGATGATTGACCCCCATATCGCTTTTCAGGAAATTCTGAATCACGTCGCTCCCCTTTCGCCCATCGCGCTTTCCCTGACAGAGGCGATGGGGCTGGTGCTGGCGGAAGAGGTCCGAGCCGAGGAGAACTACCCGCCCTTCGCGGCCTCCACAGTGGATGGATGGGCCGTCGTGGCAGCGGACGATTCGCCCCGGCGGCGCATTCTGGAGGGGAGTGGCCTGGCGGGGGAGGTCCCCCAGGCCCACGTTGTTCCGGGGACGGCCGCGCGCGTGATGACCGGCGCGCCGCTCCCCCCAGGGTCCGACGCAGTGGTGATGCGGGAGGATAGCGTAGAGGAAGGGGAGTTCGTCCGCTTCACCCGCGCCGTCCGGCCGGGGGAGAACGTCCGTCCTGCGGGCTCCGACATCGCCGCGGGGACTATTGTCCTGAAGGCCGGGACTCCGTTGGGCCCGGCGGAAATCGGCCTTCTGGCGACGGTGGGTCGGTTCTCCGTTCGGGTGCATCCCCGACCGCGCGTGGCTGTCCTCTCCACCGGGGATGAACTGGTGGAGCCCTGGGAAGTTCCTGGGCCGGGTCAAATCCGGGATAGCAACCGCTATGCCCTTATCGCCGCGGTCCGACAGGCTGGCGGCGAGGTGGTCCATTCCGGCCGCGTCTCCGACCGAGCCGAGGACCTGCAGGAGGAAGTGCGGCGAGCCCTGGAGGAGGCCGACGTCCTTATCACCTCTGGCGGCGTCTCCGAAGGGGACCGGGACCTGGTGGGCGTGGTCCTTTCGGAACTGGGGATCGTCCACTTCCGGCGGGTCCGGCAGAAGCCGGGCAAACCGTTGACCTTCGCCACGGTTGGGGGAAAGCCCTGTTTCGCGCTCCCTGGCAACCCTGTCTCCGCGCTGGTGTCCTTTGAACTCTACGTTCGGCCTGCGCTGCGGCGGATGGCCGGGCACACCCTTCTGCGGCGGCCCGAGGTGGAGGTCCGGCTTCGCCACCCGGTCCGGCCCGATCCGGCGCGGGTGGAGTTCGTCCGAGCGGTGGTGGAGCGGGAGGAGAATCAGTGGTGGGCCCGGACGACGGGCTCCCAGGCCAGCAGCCGGCTCCTCTCTCTGACAGGCGCGAACGCGCTGTTGCGGATTCCCCCGGGCCCGCCCCTTCCGGAGGGGGCAGTGGTTTCGGCCATTTTGCTGGCGTGGCCCGAAGACCATTAGGGAGGCCCGGGATTTTCGCATCACCGACGCCTGGAGGTAAGCATGAGGAAGGAGATCATCCGCACAGAGAAAGCCCCAACGGCGGTCGGCCCCTATTCCCAGGCCGTCCGGGTGGGAAAGTTCGTCTTCACTGCCGGGCAACTGGGCCTGGTCCCCGGCACAAAGGAGTTCGCCGGGCCCGATGTGGAGTCCCAGACCCGGCAGGCGCTGGAGAACCTGCGGGCCATTCTGGAGGCTGCCGGGTCCTCCCTGCGCCACGTCGTCAAGACGACCATCTTTCTGCAGGACCTGGGGGAGTTCGCCCGTGTGAACGCCGTCTACGGAGAGTACTTCCCCGAAGAGCCCCCGGCCCGGTCCACCGTCCAAGTGGCGGCACTCCCGCTGGGCGCGCGGGTGGAGATTGAGGCAATCGCCGTAGTGCCGGACGAGGCCGAGGGATGATAGAGGAGCGGAAACGACGCCTGGGGCCCTACGAAGTCCGGGAGCGGACAGCCCGGCGGCTGGTGATAGAGCGGCGGCGGGCTGTCTGGGCCATTCTGGCTGGAGTGGGCGGGGTCGGGCTGTTTCTGGCCCTCGCGGTGATGCCTTGGCTGGGCGGCACCCGCCTGTACATCGCGCTCTCGGTTGCTGGCATCGCCCTCGTCGTCGTCGGGCTGACGGTGGCTCTTGTGCCCCGGCTGGAGCGGCTGACCGTGGACCTGGATACCGGAGAGTTCCGGCTGGAGCGATCTGCGCTTATTCCGAAAGGCCCCCTGGATTTTCGCCCTCTCGTTGTTTCGCTGGATCAGGTCGTGAAGGTCCGCTGTCGCCGACGGGTCTGGGAGGACGGACCAGGTGCGGTTGCCGTCCGTTGGGCGGTGGAACTGGTGGGAGAGAACCGGGGCTGGCGGGTAGCAGAAGGGGAAGACGAAGAACCGATGCAGGGCCTGGCCCGGTTGATAGCGGAGGTCGCCAATTTTCCGTGGGAAACAGTTGGGCCTGGGCAGAACCGATGATCGCGGATATGCTCGCTCGCATACCGGAGAATGTTCGGCAGGTCCGGGAGCGGATCGCAGAGGCCGCCCTGCGGGCCGGACGAGACCCCGCCGCAGTGACACTGGTCGCGGTCACCAAGACCTTCCCGGTGGAGGTGATCCTGGCGGGGTATGAGGCTGGCCTGCGGGACTTCGGAGAGAACCGGCCGGAGGAAGGGGCGGTGAAGATTCCTGCGGTGAACGCGGCGGTCTCCGGCCCCCGTCCCACCTGGCATATGGTCGGCCATATTCAGAGTCGCAAGGCCGACCTGGCAGTGGCCCACTTTGACGTGGTCCACTCAGTGGACCGGCTCAAGATCGCCAACCGACTCAGCCGCTTTGCGGTGGAGGCGGGGCGGGAGATCCCGGTCCTGCTGGAGTGTAACGTCAGCGGTGAGGCGACGAAGTTCGGCTTCCTGCTGGACCGCTGGCAGGAGGACCTGGCGCAGCGGGAGGCCTTCTTTACCGACTGCGCGGCGATTTTGAGGCTTCCGGGGCTGCGGGTCGTGGGGCTGATGACCGTCGCTCCGCTGACCGAAGACCCGGAGATGGTGCGCCCTGTGTTTGCGTCCCTGCGGGCCCTGCTGGACGCGCTGCGGGAGCGTTTCCCGGAGGTCCCCTGGCGGGAACTCTCTATGGGGATGACCGACGACTTTGAGGTAGCGGTGGAAGAGGGAGCGACGATGGTCCGCATCGGGCGGGCCATTTTCGGGCCCCGGAGGGAGTAGTACCAGCCGTTAAGCCGGATATATGCCTCTTGCTGTTTCAGCGGATGGAGTCAAAATTTTCGCTGCGTGGCTGCCGCGGCGAAAATTTGTCCTACTTTTTGGTGTCTCGCACCTTCTTGACGAAATCGCCAGTTTCGGTTATAATAGGTACAAATCACTGCAGGTCAGACATTTGGCGATTTTAAACCAGGCACCACGGGCAGGACAGGTACAGGTCCATCTCTCTACCGAACCGGTAAGGTTGCGGAGTGCCTGGTTTTTATTTTTAGTAGGTTAAAATGTTGCAACTGAACCTTTCCCCACTGATTGGGGCCCGTCCAGGTGAGCGCCTCACGTTCATTCTGGACGAAGGACCTCAGCAGATTGAGGATGTCTCCGTAGACTTCCTGCGGGGCTCCATTCAGTTCACCCGCGTTCATGGCGGGATTCTGGTAGAAGCATGGGTGGATACCCGCGTGAACGTGGAGTGCGTCCGCTGTCTGGAGACCTTCCCCTACGAGACGACGCTTGAGATAGAAGAAGTTATCGGTATATCCAGCAAACCCCGGCCCGGCATTTCTTACCATCTAACCGACGAGGGGTGGTTTGACCCTCTTCCCCTGCTGCGGGAGCAAATTCTTGTCAACATCCCGATGAAACCTCTCTGCCGACCGGATTGTCGGGGCATCTGTCCGGAGTGTGGTGCCAACCTCAACCTGGAACCCTGCCTCTGTCCAGTGGAACATGTGGACCCGCGCCTGGCTCCCCTGGCTCAACTGCTGAACCGAAAAGTGGGATAGGAGGCATATGGACCTTTTTGATTTGCTTTTGAATAAGGCAGAAGCCCAGGGGTATCTGACTATCAACGATATTCTGGATCTCCTGCCAGAAGCAGAGAGTTCCCAGGAACAACTGGATGAAATTCTCCTGCTGTTGAATGAGGCGGGTATTGAGGTCTACGAGGCTCCACCTGTCCCAGAGGATGAAGAGATTAGATTCTCCGAGGAGGAAACGTCCCAGGACGAATACATCGCTGCCGACGACGCTGTCACGATGTATCTACGGGAAATGGCCCAGGTCCCACTGCTCACTGTGGAGGAAGAGGCCCAACTGGCTCAAGCGATGGAACGGGGACGGGAGGCGGAGAAGCTGCTGGCAAACAATGGGACAGACCCCGAAGAGCGCGCTCGCCTGGAGGCCCTGGTGGAGCAGGGCCGATTGGCCCGGGAGCACCTGATTAAAGCGAACACCCGCCTTGTCGTCAGTATTGCCAAAAAGTACATTGGCCGCGGAGTTCCCTTTCTGGATCTGATTCAGGAAGGCAATCTCGGGTTGATGAAGGCGGTGGAGAAGTTTGACTACCGCCGCGGCTACCGGTTCAGCACCTACGCGACCTGGTGGATCCGCCAAACCATCAGCCGGGCCGTTGCCGACCAGGGACGCACCATCCGGGTCCCTGTCCATATGTCCGACCGCCTTCGCCGTCTTTTCAAAACCGCCCACCAACTGGAGCAGGAATACGGCCGTCCCCCGACGCCCGAAGAACTGGCTGCGGAACTGGACCTGGAACCTCGCAAAGTCCAGTGGATGATGCGGGTCTCCTGGAGGCCGGTCAGCCTGGAGCATCCTGTTGGGGAAGATGAAGACAGTGAGTTGGGCGCCTTCATTGAGGATGAGACTACCCCTACTCCGCCCCAGAGTACCTATCAGAAGATGCTGGCGGAGAAAATAGAAGAGGTTCTGGCCACTCTCAGCCCGCGGGAGGCCCGGATTCTGCGGCTCCGCTTTGGGCTCGGAGGGGGGCGCAGTCACACGCTGGAGGAGGTGGGCCAGAAGTTCGGGCTCACGCGTGAGCGGATTCGCCAGATAGAGGGGCGGGCCCTGCGCCGCCTGCGCCACCCCCGCCGCACCCCCGTTTCTGCCCCCGAAGACCGACCGCTATGCTGGACCTGAGCCGCCTGACCCGGACCGCAAGGGAAATGGGGCAGGCCCTGGCCCACCAGGAACGTACGTTCACCGAACGGGTCGCGGAGGGCCGGGCCTGGCTGAAAACCTTCGCCGAATCGGGAGAGACTCTCCGGGAAGGAGCAGAAGCCTTCGGCGCCGCCATCCCAACCGGAGAGCCTCTGAACACCGTCGTTCCCTGCCCACCTATCCCGGCGCGCTTTACCGCCATCGGCGCCGACGGCACCGCCATCCAGCCGGACCGCCACGGGCAGGCCCTCTACTACCTCCTGAACATCGGCAGTCTGGTCTACCGCCACGGGAGCGGACAAACCCCAGAAGCCCGCAGCATCCCCTCCCTCCATTACACCGACGATGATCTCTACGAAGGGGCCCTTCTGGTCTCTGGGAACCTGCTGGACGTGCGGCGGGACCTGGCGGAGATTTCCCACCTGGCCGACCTGGTGGAAGCGGAACCCTCCGGGCCAATCCTGGCGCTGGTGGACGGAACCCTGATCCTCTGGGTGCTGGAAAACCTTCCTGCGCCAGGTCGCAGGGAGAAGGTAACCCGGTACCTGACTCAACTGGACCGGATTTGTCAGAAAGGGGCCGCGCTGGCCGCGTTCATCAGCCGTCCCCGCCACTCCGAGGTCGGGCGGCTCCTGCATCTGGCACAATCCGGTGGAGACGTTCAACGGGCCCGGGAGAGGGAAAACCCGCTGGAGCGGATTCCCGACCGGGTTCTTTTTGCCCATCTTCCTCCTGGCAGTCGGTCGGCCCTCTTTGCTTCCCCCAACTCCATCAACCGGATGTTCTACGTTCCCGCAGGCCACGAAATCCTGTTCTTCTACCTGAACGTCGCCGATGAGGGGGAAGAGCCCATCATTGCGCGGGTGGAAACGCCCCGGTGGGTCACAGAGGACAAGCAACGACTGGCCCTGGTCCACGCGGGGATCGTGGCCCAGTGCCGGATCACGGGCGGGTTCCCTTACGTCCTGGCCCGCGCCGACGAGCTGGCCTACATCAGCGGCCCGGAGCGGGAACAATTGGAAGAAATGGTGGGGATGGCACTGCTGGCCGCAGGGATCGTATCCGCTCCATCGCCAAAGGCCTACTACAAGAGCCTAACCCGTCGGGGACGACGGTGGTAAGTAAGACAGGAAACGTCGGATGGTAAAGATGGAGGACTTGGTCGGAGGAACGGCAAATCTGCGGGTTGGTCGGGTGCTGCGGGCATCGGCCCGCGGCTTTGTTGTGGGATGCAAAGTGATGCAGCCAGACATCCCGGCCTTCGGGTCCTTCGTCCGGGCGGACCTTCAGCCTGCGGGCATCTCCGTCTACGGTCTCATCTACGACGTGGTGCTACGGGACGATCCGATGGCCCGTCGCTTTGTTATCGCTGAACCCCCTGAAGAGGTCATCCGGGATCAGCGGGAAAATCGGGGAATGCCCATTGAGGTCGGCGTTCTGGCGGTCGGGTGCCGGATGGAAGGGCGCATCGTCCATTGCATCCCCCCGCAGCCGCCGGTGACGATGGATACCCTTTACCGGTGCACGCCGGAGGAGATTGTGGAGTTCACCCAGCGGCTGGACTATTTCCGACTGGTCCTGGACGCGCCCTATGTGCCCGTGGACGAATTACTCCTGGCCAGTTTGCGGGTGGCTGCGGCAGCCCGTCCGCCCCAGGAGCGGAGGCCCTTCCTGATAGAGGCAGGGCGGGAACTGACCCGCCTGCTGGGCAACGACCTGCTGCGGCTGGACGGCCTGCTGCGTCGGCTCAGTGCGATGGCCCGATGAACATCAGGCGGGGGGGGGGCGGGGGGGGCGCCCGGCGGCGCCCCACCACCCCCCCCCCGCCCGCCCCCCCCCCCCCAAAAACCAGCACCACGGCGGGGCGCCCCCACGGGGCCCCCCCCGTCCACTCCCCCCCCCCACCCCCGGGGGGGCCGCGCCCCCAAATCAGAACCCCCCCCGCGGGCCACCCCACGCCGGGCCCCCCCGCCCCGGGACCGGCGCCCCGCCCCCCC
>JANXAH010000022.1 GCA_025062415.1 Anaerolineae bacterium
GGTGAGGTTTTCCACCGACAGCCTGAAGGGCAAGACCATCTACATCAGCGCCGGGCACGGCTGGCTCTGGAACGGTTACCGCTGGCGCACCCAGCGCCCCCCCTACCCCACCGCCCCCTACGTCGGCCCTATCATTGAGGACCACAACAACGCCGAGGCTGTCAACCAGTACCTCATCCGCTACCTCCAGAACGCCGGCGCCACCGTCATCCCCGTCCGGGAGCGGGATATGAACCCCACCGCCATCGTCGTGGACAACGACAACCCCGGTGGTGGCTACGCCGAGGCCGGCATCTGGGCCACCAGCAGCCTCACCGGCTACCTGGGCAGCACCTACCGCTACACGACCACCGTCACTGGCACGGCCACCGCCACCGCCACCTGGACCTTCGCCGTCCCTGCCGACGGGGAGTACGCTGTCTACGCCTGGTACCGTCAGGGCTCCAACCGCGCCCCCGATGCCCGCTACACCGTCCACCACGCCGGAGGCGCAACGGAAGTGGTGGTGGACCAGCGCGTCCACGGCAACACCTGGCGGTATCTCGGCACCTTCGGTTTCCGCGCCGGGCAGGTCGCCACCGTTACTTTAAGTAACCTCTCGGCCTACGGGGGTCGGGCCGTGATCGCAGACGCCGTCCGGGTCGGCGGTGGGGTCTTCTCCAGCCTGACCGGTATCTACACCACGACGGCCCCCTACGCCCCCAACAAGCCCTGGTGGGAGGTCGCCGCGTACTACCACGTCCAGCGCATGGGCCTGAACCCCTCCGGCTGGCCTTCCTACGGCTACTTCAACGATGTCGTCGCCCGGCCCATGTACGCCCGGTGGGAACACGCCGGAACGGGCGAGGATGCCCTCTACATCTCCTGGCACTCCAACGGGAACAGCAGCGGCTACCAGACGACCACGCGGGGCACCGACCTCTACATCTACAATGGCGAGGTGCCCACCCGTCCCGTTACTCCGGGCAGCACTGAACTCCGGGAGGCCCTTTTCACTGAAATCAGCCGCACCCTGCGGATCGCCTGGGACCCGACCTGGCCCGTCCGCAAACGAGCCGCCAACCTGGGCGAACTGCGGGAACTCTGGGACCCGGACCCCGCCGTCCAGATGCCTGGCGTCCTGATAGAGGTCGCCTTCCATGACCATCCCACCGACACCGACGCGCTGAAGGAACCGAAGTTCAACCAACTGGTCGCCCGCGCCGTCTACCGCGGCATCGTTCGGTACTTTGAGGCACGCGATGGGATAGACATCCCCCTTCTCCCGGAGCCGCCAACGCATCTGGTCGTCCGAAACCTGGGAGACGGACGGGTCCAGGTCTCCTGGCGGCCCCCTGCGACGAACACTCCCGGTCTGGAGAGCGACCCGCCCACCGGCTACCGGGTCTACACCTCCACCGACGGCGTCGGCTGGTCAGCAGCCGCGTTGGTCACCACTACCGTCTACACCCTGACGGGTGTTCCGGCGGGGCGACTTCTCTTTGTCCGCGTCACCGCCGTGAATGCCGGCGGCGAGTCGTTCCCGACGGAGGTGTTGGGAGTCCTCACCCCTCCCCCTACCCCCTCCCCGCCCCCCGCAACCCGGGGTGCGGGGGGGGGGGGGGGGCGCGCGGGGGGGGGGGGGGGGGGGGGGCCCCCCCGCCCCCCCGGGGGGGGGGGTGAGGACCCTCCTGGTCTCCGGCTTTGACTGCCTGGACCGCACCATGCTGGTCCCGGAAACCGACCCCGTGGAAGGTTACAACCTGCGGATGCTCCTGGACCGGATGAACGCGCGCAACTACGTCCTCCAGCATGGGCAGGTTATTTCCCTCCCCTTTGACAGCGCCAGTGACGAGGCTGTTCGGGATGGGGACATCCGCCTGACCGACTACGAACTGGTAGATTGGATCCTGGGCGAGGAATCCAGCGCCGACCAAACGCTGGATCCGACGGAACGGGCGCTCCTGCGGACCTACCTGGAGGGGTGCAGAGCGCTTCTCATCAGCGGGACAGAAATCGGCCGGCACCTGGACGGCCAGGGCGCCGACCCCGACTTCTACCGCACCTATCTGCGGGCCCGATACGTCGCCGACGACGCCGGAACCTACATGGTCACCCCCACCGCTGACTCCATCTTCGCAGGCCTTCCGCCCTTCCGCTTTGACGCGCCAGGGACGTATGATCCGGACTCTCCCGATGTCATCCATCCGGCCACCGGGTCGGTCGCTGCGCTGGAGTACGTCGGCGGGATGGGCGGAGTCGCCGCCGTCCAGTACGCCGACGGGTGCTCCCGCCTGGTCTATTTCGCCTTTCCTCTGGAGACTGTGGATCCGACCGCCCGTGCGGCCGTCGTAGGACGAGCCCTGAATTTTCTGACGAACCAACCCTCCGTCGTCCGTCATCGGGTCTTCCTCCCCCTTGTCCTCCGGAATTTCGCGGCCGTTTCGCCATCGGCCCTGGTCAACGGCAACTTTGAGACCGACGAGGGCTGGACGCTGGGCAACCTGGCCACCTACGACCCCTCCCTGGCCCGTTCCGGCGCGCGAAGTATGCGACTGGGCATCCCTCCAGGAGAGCCAGGCCGGTACGTGTACTCTTCCATTTCCCAGACTTTCGTCGTACCGGAGGGTCCGGCGGTTACCTTGAGCCTCTGGGCCTATATCCGGACCGGGGGAGACCGGGATGACCTCTTCTACGTGAGCCTCTACGACGGGAGCGGGCAGTACCGACTGCTGGATTCCTGGCGGCCAGGGGACCTTCCAGAGAATACGTGGGTGGAACGGAAGGTGGACCTGACCTCTTATGCAGGCCAGCGAATCACCCTCTACATCGGGGTCAAGAACGATGGGGATAATCAGACCGCCGCACTCAATGTGGACGATGTAGAAGTCCGGTAGAATTGGAACAGAACATGCCCCGCGGTCGTTTGACGGAACTTCCCCCGATCCCCTCCCTGTGGTATAATCGGTCGTCGCAATGGACGCGCAACACACTTCACGACCCGACGGAAGACGGCCCGACGAACTCCGCCCCATCCGCTTTATTCTGGACTATGTGGAGTATCCGGAAGGTTCGGTCCTGGTGGAATGGGGTCGGACCCGAGTCCTCTGTAACGTCACCTTCCAGGAGGGGGTACCCCGCTGGCTGGCGGGATCCGGCCACGGTTGGCTAACGGCGGAGTACGCGCTGCTCCCCCGATCCACCCACACCCGAACGCCGCGGGAAAACGGCACAGTGGGCGGACGCACCCAGGAAATCCGCCGGTTCATTGGCCGTTCCCTTCGGGCCGCACTGGACCTCTCCCGACTGGGAGAATACACCCTCATCGTGGACTGCGATGTCCTCCAGGCCGACGGGGGCACCCGCACAGCCGCCGTGACCGGCAGTTACGTTGCGCTCGTGCGGGCCCTCCAGCGCCTCGCCGCCGCAGAGCGCGTCCCTCCGGACCTGATCCGGTATCCGGTCGCCGCAGTGAGCGTCGGCGTCGTCGGCGGTGAGGTCCGGCTGGACCTCTGCTACGAAGAGGATAGCCAGGCCGAGGTGGACCTCAACGTGGTGATGACCGGAGAGGGCCGCTACGTTGAAGTTCAGGGAACGGCGGAACGTACCCCCTTCTCTCCTGCGCTGCTGGAGGAGATGCTGGCCCTGGCCCGGAAAGGGATCGCCAAAATCATCGCCGCCCAGGAGGAGGTCCTGCGGTGAGGGGATTCACCCCCCGCCAGCGGCTCATCCTGGCCCTGCTAACGACCGCCGTGGTCGTCGTCTTTGGCCTGCTGGGCTACAGCATCTGGGCCACCCTGCGGTATACGTCTACCTCCCCCCTCTCCACCCCAACAGCGCTGGAAGAGGCCACCCCTCTGACCCCATCTTCCCTTCCGGAGACGACGGTGGTCCCCTCGCCCCCGGGGCCTCCCACGCCAACCCGCCCCGTACCTCTTTCCCAGATTCAGAACGCGCGGGCCGTCCGGGAAATCGGGCGCATCGTCGCCAGCCTTCGGGAACTGCCGCCGGTGGAACAGTTCCCCGTGTCCTTTCCAACGGAGCGGGAAATCGCGCTCTACCTGCTCCAGCAGTATAGCCAGGACCGCCCTCAGGAGAACCTGCACCTCTACAGCCTGCTGGGACTGGTGCCCCGTCTGGACCCACTCCCCCTTCCCGATGTGACAGGCCAGGCGGCAGGGACCTTTAGCCTCTACCTTCCGGAGGGCCGCCAGATTCTGCTGGTCGCGGGGAGAGGCCCCGCCACTCCCGAAGACGAACTGGCTCTGGCCCACACGCTGGCCCACGCGCTCCAGGACAACGCCTTTGGGACCGGCCGCGGCGGCTGGGAGGTCCCCGCCTCGCTGGCTGCGGCCTGTCGTTCCACCCCCGACGCGGCGCTGGCCCTGCGCGCGCTGGTGGAGGGAGACGCCATCCTGACGGCGGCCCGCTACGCCGGCCTGGAGAAGGACCCCGAAGGCCTGGCCCGCTTGGCGCGCATCGCTGCCCGCGCCGAAGAACCCGCCTACGCCGCGCTGGCGAACCTTTCCTCTTTTGAGGCGATCCGCCATTTCCCCTACACCGAGGGAGCCCGCTTTGTCGCCGCGCTCTACGCAGAGGGGGGCTGGGAGGCCGTCAACCGGGCCTATGCTGTCCCTCCCTGCACTACCCAGGAGATTCTGCATCCGGAACGGTACCGGAACCGCAGGCCCGTCCAGGACCTGGTCTCCCCGGACCTGACGGCCCGATTGGGAAAGGCCTGGCGGCTGGAGCGCCGGGAGACAGTGGGGGAGTTTCTCATCGGCCTCCATCTGGCAGCCTACCTGGATAGCGACGCCCTGGCCTGGCGCGCCGCCGATGGCTGGTCCGGAGACACCCTGGCGCTATGGGCCGACGGAATTGGACGGGAGGTCGTCGTCTGGCGGCTGGCCTGGGAGAGCCGGGAGGAGGCCGTGGAGTTTGAGCGGGCCTACCGTCTCCTGATTCCCCACTTCCGAACGCCGCCTCTCCTGGCGACGGAGCCCCCCCTGGGGCTGAAGGGGGACTTCTGGGCGGGGCCTTCGGGAGCAGCTTATCTGGCCCGCGCCGGGCGCGTCGTGACCGTCGTCTGGGGGCCAGACCTGGAGACAGTCGCCGCGGTGGTCCCCGCCCTGCCGTAAAACCGGAATTGACAACCCCGCCATTGCGACTATAATCCAGACCAGAAGACGCTGCAATTCAAGGAGGAAACCCGGATGATAGACCTCACCATCCACGAGACCCAGCGGGAGCGCGCCGTTCAGCGAGCCCGCGAGCGCGGCATCGTCATACCGACCTTCGCCCAGATGAAAAACCCCGACCTCATCCCGGAATCGGTCCGGGCCCGCCTCAAAGAGGTGGGGCTGTGGGACGTCAACCCTCTCAATCTCTTCCGCATCACCTGGAAAAACGAACCGGTGCCCTTCGGGGGCGGGTTCGGCCCGGTCAACACCATAGAGTTTCCTCCCTCGTTGACGGGCGTCCCCGCCCGCATCATCGCGCTGGTGGGCAAGTGGTTCCCCACCGGTGCACACAAGGTCGGCGCCACCTTCGGCTGCCTGGTCCCTCGCCTGGTCACCGGCCAGTTTGACCCCACGTACCACAAGGCCGTCTGGCCCTCCACGGGCAACTTCTGCCGGGGCGGCGCCTACAACTCCGCCCTCCTGGGCTGTGAGTCCATCGCCATCCTGCCGGAGGGAATGAGCCGGGAACGATTTGAGTGGCTCTCCCGACTGGCCGGGGAGGTCATCGCTACGCCGGGGTCCGAAAGCAACGTCAAAGAGATTTTTGATAAATGCTGGGAACTGCGCCGAACCCGGTCCGACGTCTTCATCTTCAACCAGTTTGAGGAATTCGGCAACTACCTCTGGCACTACGAGGTCACCGGCCACGCGATGGAGGAAGTCCTGAAGCGAGAACTGGGGCCAAAGGACACCTATCAGGGCGTCGTCCTCAACACCGGTTCGGCGGGCACCATCGCCTGCGGCGACTACCTCAAGCAGGTCTTTCCGACCAGCAAGATTGCGGCCAGCGAGGCCCTTCAATGCCCCACCCTGCTCCTGACTGGCTTTGGGAGCCACCGGATTGAGGGCATCGGAGACAAACACGTCCCCTGGATCCACAACGTGAAGAACACCGACCTGGTCATCGCGGTGGACGACGAGGCGTGCATCTCCCTGGTCCGCCTCTTCAACGAACCGGCAGGGCGGGCCTACCTGGTCCGGAAGGGCGTTCCGGAAAGCGTGGTCTCCCGGCTGGACCTGCTGGGGATCTCCGGCATCGCCAACCTGTTGGCCTCCATCAAGTTCGCCAAGTGGTACGAACTGGGTGAAAACGACGTTGTCCTCACCGTTCTGACGGACTCTATGGAACTCTACGGGAGCCGCTTGGAGGAACTGCGCCAGGAGCGGGGGGAGTACACAGAACTGGACGCTGCCGCCGACTACCACCGGTATCTTCTGGGGTGCACGACGGACCACATGGCCGAACTGGGCTACTGGGAGCGGCGCCGAATCCACAACCTTAAGTACTTCACCTGGGTGGAGCAGCAGGGCAAGACCGCCGAGGAACTCCAGGCCCAGTGGTACGACCGGGAGTACTGGACACGCATCCAGAAGCAGGCAGCGGAGATAGACGCGCTGATTGAGGAGTTCAATGCCCGCGTGGGATTGATCTGAGTCAACGGTCCACTGGGGCACATAGGTCCCCAGTGAACCGCCTTTCCTTAGAAGATGGCTGGGAACCGGGCAATCTACGAAGAGGCACTGCGAACCGCTGCAGCCAGGGCGTGGGAACGGCGCTGGGAGGAGGCCCTGGCGGCCTACGAACGCGCGCTGGCGGAGTTCCCCGACGACCCGGACGCGCTCAGCGGGCTGGGAGTTGTCCTTTCTGAAATGAACCGGCACGAGGAGGCCATCTCAGCCCTTCGGCGCGTGGCGGAGGCCGTTCCAGATAATCCCGTCTTTCAGGAGCAACTGGCCCGGGCGCTGGAACGGGCGGGGCAGAATCAGGAGGCGGCGCAAGCCTATCTGCGGGCCGCCGACCTCCACCTGCAGCACCAGGCCCAGACCCTTGCGCTGGAGCGCTGGAAGGACGCGGTTCGGGTAGACCCAGAAAACATCCAGGCCCACGCCAAACTCCTGCAGGCCTACCTGAGCCAGCGAAGAACGGGAGAGGCCCTGGCGGAATACCTGGCCCTGGCCCGCATCTATCAGGCCCGAGGGGAGCGGGAGAAAGCGCTGGAACTCTGCCAGTACGCCCTCCGACTGGACCCCCGCAACGCGGAGGTCCTGGCTCTGATGGACGCCCTGCGTTACGGCGTGGCGCCTCCTCCCGGCACAGGCCCCCTGTCCCCGCTGGAAGAAGAGGTCTCGGAGAAACCGGAAGAGCGTGGAAGCCCGGTGGAGACTGCCCGCCGGATAGCCTTAAGCCAACTGGCGGAAGTCGTCTTTGAGGAAACCCCGCCCCAAACTGGCCCTCTGATCCTGAAACCCCTCTCCAAGCGGGAGATAGACGCGCTCATCAGCCGGGCCATAGACGCCCAGGCCCGGGGGGACGTGGAGGAGGCTATTGAGTGCTACGAAGAAGTCCTGAAAGGTGGGGTGATCCAGCCCGCCATTCACTTCAACCTTGGCCTCCTCTACCAGCAGCAGACCCGCTTTGAGGAAGCCATCGCCCAGTTTCAGCAATCGGTGACGGACCCCCAGTACCGCCTGGGGAGCCTCTTCGCCCTGGGAGAGTGCTACCGGGCTCTGGGCCGGATAGACGAGGCCCTGACCCACTTTCTGGAAGTGCTCAAAATCGTGGACCTGGGCACGGTCCGAAAGGAACAAGCAGGCGACCTCATCCGGTTGTACGACGAATTGGCCCAGACCTACGCGGCGCGCGGCGAGCGGGAGCAGGCCATAGAATTCATCAACTCCCTGATCTCGTTCCTGAGCGAGAAGGGATGGGAGGACAAGGTCATAGAAGCCCGGGAGCGCCTGGATATGCTGGCCCGGGAAGGGCCCGTTCTGAGTCTGGCGGAGATCATCAGCGCTCCCGGCTCCGAGCGCATCCTCCAATCCATCGGCCTGGCCCAGGAGTATCAGCGTCGGGGATACCATCGGGCGGCGATGGAGGAACTTTTCCGGGCTATCGGCCGCGCCCCCACCTTCCTGCCCATCCACCGCCAGTTGGGCGAGATCCTGGTGACGATGGGGCGGACGGACCAGGCCATCGCCAAATTCCTGACCCTTGCGGATACCTACCGGGTTCGGGGCAACTTCTTCCAGGCCGTAGCGATGTATGAACGAGCCCTCAAACTGGCTCCGATGAACATCCCCGCCCGCGCCAAACTGATAGACCTGCTGGTCAGCCACGGGGAGATTGACCGGGCCCTGGAACACTACCTCGCCCTGGGAGACGCCTACTACCGGATGGCCCAACTGGACCAGGCCCGGGAGAAATACACTGAGGCCCTGCAACTGGCCCCGCGGGGCAACCCAGAACGGCGCTGGGAGGTCAAAATCCTTCACCGCATTGGGGATATAGACATCCAGCGAATAGAATGGCGGCGCGCGCTGAACGTCTACGAGCGCATCCGGGACTTAGCGCCAGACGACGAGAAGGCCCGGTTGACCCTGATGGACCTCTACGAGCGGCTGGGGCGCCCAGACCGCGCCTTTGCGGAATTGGACGCCCTGCTCCAGCAATATGTCCAGAAGGGCAAACTGGAGAAAGCCATCGCGATCCTGGAAGACCGGGTGCGCGAACGTCCTGAATCCATTCCCCTGCGAGCCCGGTTAGCCCAACTCTATCTGAATGCGAAGAAAATAGACAACGCCCTGCGGGAACTGGACATATTGGGAGACCTGCAACTTCAGGCTGGGCGGCTACAGGATGCCATCGCAACAGTCCGCCTCATCCTGCGTCTGAATCCCCCCAACGCTGACGCCTACCGCCAACTGCTGCGGCAACTGGAAGCTGGGCAGATCCCATAGGCTCTGACGTGCCAGGCACCTTTGGGAGTGCCTGGCACGTCCCCCTTACCCCTTCAAAAGCAACCTCCGGCGGGTCACTTGGAAGAACGCTCCTCCCAGCCCCAGAGCGTCCACCACCTCCTCTGGCCGCCCCGTTGCCCTTTCCCCCAGAGAAAGCGTCATCCGCAGCGTCGCCCATCCATCCGAAGCGTCTTCCAAATTCAGTGCCCGGATCAGCGGGCGCAGGTCGTAGGAGCGCCCGCGCCGTTCTCGCGGCAGCGCCGTACTGGAAAGCAACTCCTCCAACCGCTTCCGCAACTCCCCCTCCGGCACCGCGGTCTCCACCCGCACCTCATATTCCGCCGCCTCCACCTGCACCGGCAGCGACGGCTCCCCCAGATCTGCCTCCCGGACCTCCAGAATTTCCAGGCCCTCCGGCAGCGTTCGGGTCAACGCTTTCAGCACCTCCTCCGGGGCGACTGGCTGTTCCATCCAGGCGTCCATCAACTCTCCCTCCGACGCGAACCCCACCGGCAGTGGCGCAGCGACCTGAAGGCGAGGACGGGGCGTGAAGCCCCCGGTATACGCCAGCGGAAGGCCCGCGCGCCGCATCGCCCGCTCCCATACTTTCATCTGCTCCAGGTGAGACACATAGCGCAGGGGACCACACACCCGATAAAGAAACCTTAGTCGGACCATTCGCCTCCTCACTCCCGCTGCTCCATTATAGTGAGCCGCTACAGATTGTCAAAAGAGCGCGAACTCTTTCCGAAGGTTCAACGAAAACAAACGAAAATGCTGCGTGCAGAAACGCTTGACAAAAACACAGTTGTGTGTAAAATTACGTGCAGGATGGCTATCCCCACTCCCCAGAGACGAGCGGAAATTGCCCGCCTGCTGGCCCGGGAAGGCGCGGTGCAGGTCGCAGACCTGGCCGTTCGCTACGGTGTCAGCGAACCGACCATCCGGCGGGACCTGGAATGGCTGGAAAAGGAGGGCCTTGCCCAGCGGGTGCGTGGTGGAGCCCTCGTAGTCTCCCCCCACGGCTCTCCTGCTCCAGACCTGAACCCCATCGCCTGCCGAATCGGTCAGGCCGCTGTCAGCTTCATCCGCGATGAAGAGACGGTCTTTCTGGGCCCCGGAGAACTGACCCTGGAGGCTGCCCGCGCCCTTCGGGACCGGCACCACCTGACCGTCATCACCAACAGCCTGACCATTGCGGCAGAGATCGCCGAACATACTCCCCATACCCTTATCCTGACCGGGGGACAGTTGAACCGTACCGAAGGGGGGCTGGAGGGGCACCTGGTCCAGATAGCGCTGCGGGAACTGCGCGCCGACTGGATCCTCGTGGAACTCAGCGGGATCAACGCGGCAGAGGGGCTCACCGACGACAGCCTCGCCCACGCAGAACTCTGCCGGGCTCTGCTGGGGCGTGGTGGGCAGGTCGTGATACTGATAGAGCCCGAACGGGTCGGACGGGTGGCCGCAGCCTATATCGCCCCTGCCACTGAGGCCGACGTCCTCGTCACCGCGCGGGAGGCGGATTCTGCCCCCCTCTGGGACCTGGCGGAGTCGGGGATTCGCATCCTTTTAGCATAGAGAGATTGCCCCGAAGAATGAAGCAAAACGGGAGGAACTATGGCAAGTGTAACTTACGACCATGTGACTAAAAAGTTCGGAGACGTCATCGCCGTCAACGACCTCACCATTCACATTGAACACGGGGAGTTTCTGGTCTTCGTCGGCCCCTCCGGCTGTGGGAAGACCACGGCCCTGCGGCTGCTGGCAGGGCTGGAGGAACCCACGTCCGGCAACATCTACATCGGCGACCGGCTCGTCAACGACGTTCCCCCGAAAGACCGGGATATCGCGATGGTCTTCCAGTCCTACGCCCTCTATCCCCACATGACCGTCTACGAGAATATGGCCTTCGGTCTCAAACTGCGCAAAGTCCCCAAGAAGGAAATTGACCGGCGCGTCCGGGAAGCCGCGCGCATCCTGGGGATTGAGGACCTGTTGAACCGCAAGCCCAAGCAACTCTCCGGTGGTCAGCGGCAGCGGGTTGCCGTGGGACGGGCCATCGTCCGGGACCCGGCAGTCTTCCTGATGGACGAGCCCCTCTCCAACCTGGATGCCAAACTCCGGGTTCAGGCCCGGGCAGAACTCTCCAAACTCCACCAGCGGTTGGGAACGACGTTCATCTACGTGACCCACGACCAGGTGGAGGCGATGACCATGGGGACCCGGATCGCCGTTCTCAATGCCGGTGTCCTGCAGCAGGTGGATACCCCCCAGAACCTCTACAACTACCCGGCCAACGTCTTCGTTGCAGGGTTCATCGGCAGCCCGGCAATGAACTTCTTCAACGCCAAACTGGTGGAGCAGGACGGGAAGGTCTGTATAGACACGGGAGACTTCCTGCTGGTCATCCCGGAGAATCGCCAGGCGACCTATCGCCCGCACCTGGGGAAGGACATCATCTTCGGCATCCGGCCCGAGGACGTCCACGACCCCGAGTTTGCCCCGCCGCTTCCCAACGGTGCCTACCTGGAGGCCCGTGTGGCGGTGACGGAGTTGATGGGCAACGAAGTCATCGCCTATCTGGATACGGAGCACTACGAGTTCCTGGGCCGCTTTGACCCCCGCACGAAAGCCCGGGTTGGCATGCCGATGCGGGTCGTTCTGGATATGGACCGGATGCACATCTTTGACCGGCAAACAGAAATGGCTATCCGATAAAAAAGCCCGGACGCCAGCATCCGGGCCCACTCATCCGACAGGACAAAATCTCGTTGCGGCGGCTCTGCCGCCGCAACGAGATTTTATTTTAATCACTCTTCGGAACAAAGGAGCCCACTGGAACTACGGAGGGCGGCGCACCTACGGCTGCCGCAAGATCCAAATCCCGCCATCGTACCTGCCAGCGTCCTGCCCAACCCACCTCTGCCGCAGCCAGCGCAATATGGGCCATCACGATCCCTCCATCCATGGGCATTGCGTGAGTCAGGAAAAGATGGAGGGCCGGAAATTCTTCCCCTACCCCGTGCTCCAGAACAAACCGCCAGGGCTGCGAGTTCTTCGCCGACGGTGCCAGACGGGCCATCTCCAGCACCTCCAGGACCCTGGGGTCCGTCCCCTCCGATGTCCACCGCACCCCCCAGCGCCCCCGAAAGGCCAGGTCCTCCAGAGGCCGCCGCCGGTGAGCAGAGACTAAACGGCGGATCGCAGCGTCGTGGAGCCGGGCCATCGCATCCTCACGGGGATACCCCAACGCAACCGTTGCCGCAACGACCTCGCCGGGCTCCAGCGCAATCTCCTGAGTCACCCGGTCCGGATAGTAGGAGCCCGTCATCCAGCAGGTCGCCAGGCCCAGGCGCGTCGCCTCCAGCACCACCTGCTCTAAGACAAATCCCAGGTCCAGCCGGGCCAGTTCCGAATCCCCCGGAATCAGACCGACCAGAAGGTATGGCGCTCCCTCCACCAGGCCGTAGACCCCCGCGTAGCGGGCCAGGAGCCGTGCCACCTGCTCCCGCCCGCTGACAACCGTCACCCGCGGGGGCCATTCGGTCAGGTGGGGAGCCCTATGCGCAAGGGCCAGAAGAGACTCCAGAACATCCTCGGGCACCAACCGGTCCGCGTACCGGCGCGTGCTGCGACGGCTCCGGATAGCATCACGGATGCTCACTGCTCCCCCTTGCCCTCTTCCAAAAGCAAATCATCTGTTGGGACCGGAAGGTCACCTGGACCAGTTCCCAGCCCTGCTCGCCCGGCCCGTTCAGGACGGCCTCTATGGCGCGCAGGAAAGGGTCTCCCGCATCAAAATAGCAGATGCCCTCGGTATCGCAGTAGACCCTTGGCGGTACCTGGGTCACCGGCTCTTGCAGCCAGCGCAGAATCTCCTCCGCGCCGTGCACGGTCACACGATATTCCCATCGGCTCATTATCCCTCCAGTTTCTCCGACGATGGAAGAATTCAACCCCTCATTAACCCCGCCGTCCACTCTTTCGGTGGGAACGGGGGCCTTTTTGCTTTATTCTTTCAGCAGAAACAGAAACTCCGCCAGGATGATGGCGGTTGCTCCCCAGACCTTGTATGGCCCCACCGCATAGTAGGGAACGACCACTTCCATCCCATCCCGCTCCCACCGCTCTATCTGGCGAATTCTGGGGTCCATCAGCGTGGACAGGGGGACTTCCAGTAGTTCCGCCACCTCCGCGGGGTCTGGTTGGAACACGGGATGGTAGGGGAGATAGGCGACAAAGGGGTGGACCAGGTTGTGGCTGGGCGGAACGTAGAGGGGGGTCAATGGTCCCAGGACTTCCGCATTCTGAAGCGGGATTCCCAGTTCCTCCTGCGCTTCCCGCAGTGCGGTCTCCTTCAGAGAGCGATCTCCCTCCTCCCATCCGCCACCGGGCAGGGAAACCTGTCCGGCATGGTAGTTCAGGTTGGAGGGGCGGACAGTGAGGACCAAGTGTAGTTCACCCCGGAGGGGATACAGGAGCAGGAGGACTCCTGCCTGTCGGGGAGGAGGGGAACTCTCCGGCGGGTGGAACGGGCGTGAGGAGGGGGCCATCGTGACCTGAGCGGCAAGCCCCGGCCGCGGACGCTGCATAGCCCGCCGGATATCCTCCAGAGTTGGGGATGCGGGGCCGGGGGGGGGGGGGGGGGGGGGGGGGGCCCCCCCCCCCCCCCGCCCCCCCCCGCAAAGGCACCGGCGCGCCGGCGACCGAGCCCCACAGAAAAACCACCACCCCCCGAGCCACAACAAGAAAAAAAAAAAACAAACAAAACCAAAAAAAAAAAAAAAAAAACACAACACCCACCGAAATAAAAAAAAAAACAACAAAAAAAGACACCA
>JANXAH010000026.1 GCA_025062415.1 Anaerolineae bacterium
CTTCAAAGAACGGCAGCGCTTTTCCACGGCCTTCTGAGGGCCTTCCCGCAGGACATCTCCCAGAAACGCAATCACGTCCAAAAACGTCGTCTTCCCACTGGCATTGGGGCCCACCAGGATGTGGAAACGCTCCAAGGGCTGGCGGATGTACCGCAGACATTTGTACCCTCTCGCTTCTACAAGAGCAATCATCGTCACCCTCCGCTCTGCGTCTCGCGGCGCCAGTACTGCAAAGTATCCCTCAACGTCTGCTCAAAGGGAATCTGCGGCTCCCAGCCGGTGCGGCGGCGAAACTTCTCTGCGCTTCCGTAGATGATCGGCGCATCAGCAGGACGATAGAGGGCGGGGTCCACCTCCACCCGGACCTCCGCGTCGGTGAAGGAGAGCAGGGTCTCCAGAATCCAGCGGATGGAACGGGGCACGCCGGAGGCCAGGTTGTAGACTTCCCCGGACTCCGCCTCCATCGCCGCCAGGCAGTAGGCCCGAACGATGTCCCGGACGTCGGTGAAGTCCCGCGCCACGTCCAGGTTCCCCACCCGCACGATCGGCTCCTGAAGCCCTGCCTCAATCCGGGCGATCTGACGGGCGAAGGCCGGGACGACGAAGCGGGGAGATTGCCCTGGCCCTGTGTGGTTGAAAGGCCGCAGCCGAACCACGTCCATCCCATAGGCCAGGTGATACTGAAGCCCCAGGAAATCCTGCCCAACCTTGCTGACGGCGTAGGGATTCACCGGGCGCAGGGGGCTCTCCTCGGTGAGCGGCAGGTCCTCCGGACGAGGCCAGCCATACTCCTCGTTGGAGCCGATCACGATCACCCGCGACCGCAGCCCGGCCCGCCGCACCCCCTCCAGCACGTTCAACTGGGCCCGCAGGTTGTTCTCCAGCGTCTCCCAGGGGTCGGCAAAGGAGGTGGGGACGTAGGACTGGGCCGCCAGGTGGAAGACCACATCGGGTCGGAAATCCCCGACCAGTTCGCCAACCTGCTGAGCGTCCCGCAGGTCCAGATGAACCAGGGAAAGGCACGACTGCGGCCGGGGGTCCTTCACCGGCTCCGGATAGACAGTTCCCAGAAGTTCCCAATCCGTGTGCGCCAGGAGATACTCGCAGAGATGGCTCCCCACGAATCCCCCGGCCCCGGTAATCAGTGCGCGCACGCTTTCCTCCTGAGGCGAAAATTGCGCCCAACGTCGTCGGATATGCTGGCAAGGAGGATCGGGGCCTCAAAACTCTCCCCTGCCCGCGCTCTTTCCCTCCGATGGGAGGAAGAGGGCTGGGAGGTGAGGAGGGGTGAAGGCCCTCCCTGGGACGTCTACGGCCCGTGTGGGGCGGATCAGCCAAAGCCCATCACCCACCAAAAGAAGCAATAGATGACCACGCAAATTCCCGATATTCCCGGCAAATCATCAGAATTATAGCGCGGGCAGGGAGCCCTGGCAAATTTGAGGGAAAAAGATTTGCAATGGTCGGAGGCCACTGCCACAGCACCCCCCACTGGCAAATTCTACTTCCTGTGGTATAATCCCGCCACAAGGGGCGGCTTCCGGTCATCCTCATCCTAACCCAGAACGGGAGGGAATCCACAATGCGTCGCGCCCTGATTCTCGCTATCGCTCTGGTTCTGGCGGCAGCACTGACAGCAGGCTGCACGCCGCGGCCCAGCGGCCGCATCGTCTACGGCCTCACTCTGGCGCCATCGGGCATTGACCCCCACATCCACGCCTCGTCGGAACTGGGCATCCCCCTGACCTCCGTCTACGACACGCTCATCTACAAGGACCCAATGACGGGGGACTACGTGCCCGGCCTGGCTGAAAAGTGGGAGGTCTCGGCGGATGGCCTCGTCTACACCTTCTATCTGAAGAAGGGCGTCAAGTTCCACGACGGAACACCCTTCAACGCGGAGGCGGTGCGCTTCAACTTTGAGCGCATCACCAACCCCGACATCGCCTCCCAGAAGGCCCGCTTTATGCTGGGGCCCTACGACCGGACGGAGGTGGTGGACGAGTACACCGTCCGCATTGTGCTGAAGGAGCCCTTCGCGCCGCTGATGGACTCCCTCAGCCAGGTCTATCTGGCGATGGCTTCCCCGACGGCGGTCCAGAAGTGGGGCAAGGAATATCAGTTGCACCAGGTGGGCACCGGACCCTTCGTCTTTGTGGAGTACGAGCCGGGAGCCCGTCTGCTCCTCCGACGGAACCCCGACTACGCCTGGGGGCCGCCCGTCTACCGGAACAAGACGGCGCGGCTGGAGGAGATTGAGTTCCGCTTCTTCACCGACCCCGCGACCCGTTCCCCGGCGCTGGAGTCGGGGGAGGCGGACGTGATGGGCGAAATCCCGCCCCAGGACGCCGTGCGCCTGAAGGAGAGCAAGGACTTCCGGATTGAGGCGGTGGCGATTCCGGGGGCCTCTCTGATGTTCTTCCTGAACTCGGCCCGTCCGCCACTGGACGACCTGAAGGTCCGCCAGGCCCTCCTCTACGGCACGGACCGCCGAGCCATTGTCTCCACCATCTTCCGAGACACCTCCCCGGTGGCCTGTGGTCCTCTCTCCGCGGTGACCTTCGGGTATGACCCATCGGTCTGCTCCTTCTACTCCTACGAGCCGGAGCGCGCCAAAATGCTGCTGGAGGAGGCTGGGTGGAAGGACACCGACGGGGATGGCGTCCGGGAGAAGGGCGGCCAGCCGCTGGCCCTGGATGTCTACCTGATGGGTTGGGGCTACGTGCCCCAAATTGGCGAACTGCTGGCCGACCAGTGGTCCCGGCTGGGCGTGCGGGCCAATCTCCAGATGGTCAGTTACTCCGAGGCACTCAAGATCGCTCAGGAGAACGGGCACCACGTGATGCCCTTCGCCCTCTTCAGCAGCGACCCGGACATCCTGCGCCGCTTCTTCTTCTCCGGTTCCAACTTCAACTGGTCCAAAGTCAACGACCCCGAGATGGACGGGTGGCTGAAGGAAGCGGCGCGCGTCTCAGACCGGACCCAGCGGGCCAAACTCTACAGCCAGGTCCAGCAGCGGGTGATGGAGAGCGCGCTGGTCATCCCCATTCGGGACTACGTCAACCTGAATGGGGTGAACAACCGGGTCCAGGGGCTGCGCTATGACGCGCAGGGGTGGTTCCCCTGGCTGATAGATGTGTCGGTGAAATAAAGCGCTGGCAGACCGGAAGCCGCCCCGAACAAGTCGCAAGGCCGCACAGAGCAGGTCGCAGGAAATAGTCCGTCCCTGTTTGCAGTTTTGCCACCCGGTATGAACTTGGTAGACTCTCACGCCCATCTGGACTTCCCGCCCTACGACGGGGACCGGGAGGAGGTCGTCGCCCGGGCCCGCGAGGCCGGCGTCTGCCTCATCCTCAACGTCGGCGCGGACCTGGAGTCCAGCCGGGCCTCGGTGGAACTGGCCCAGCGCTATGATTTCATCTACGCCGCCGTCGGGATCCATCCCCACGACGCCCAGACCCTGACCCCCGACGCGCTGGAGGAACTGCGCGCGCTGGCCCGTCGGCCCAAAGTCGTGGCCATTGGTGAGATCGGCCTGGACTACTACCGGGACCTCTCCCCCCGCCCCAACCAGCGGGAGGCCTTTGAACAACAACTGGCCCTGGCCGAGGAATTGGGCCTTCCCGTCGTTCTGCACTGCCGGGACGCAATGGAGGACCTATTGGCGATCCTGCGGGGCTGGAAGGGCGAAGGCGTGCTTCATTCCTACTCCGGCGGTCCGGGGCGGCTGGAGGAGGCCCTTGCCCTGGGGCTTTCCATCGGCATCTCCGGTCCGGTGACCTTCGCCAACGCCCACCGCCTGCGGGAGGTGGCCGCACGGGTCCCTCTGGACCGCCTGCTGACGGAAACCGACTGCCCCTATCTGACGCCGGAGCCCCACCGCGGGAAGCGGAACGAGCCCGCCTACGTGCGCTACGTGGTGGAATCTATTGCCCAGGCGCGAAGTGTCCCGGCGGAAACCGTCGCCCACGCCGCGCTGGAAAACGCCCTCCGCCTCTTCGGCATCCCGAATCCTCTTCCCCCCACGACTACGACCCCCCGGTCGTCCTGACCGGGGTCTTCCCTTTCTCCTTCTCCGCCCCACCCTTCTCCGAACTCGCCCTGGCCTTTCTGTAGCATTTGAACCACAAAGGACACGAAGGAGAATTTTGTAGTTTTTTGTTGTTGGTTTTGGAACCACAAAGGATACAAAGGCTCTGTATCTCTGCGCCCTCTGCGGTGAATCAGAAACTTTTCCGGAGGCCCATATGCTACCGGGGGGAGTCCTTGCCAGATACGGCCACCTGCTCAACCTGCCCCCACACACCCAGCCCGTCACACTCCTGGAAGGGGGAACACCGCTCATCCCCGCGCCCCGGCTGGCCCGGGAACTGGCCGAGGGAATGAGCCTGTGGATCAAGTACGAGGGCCTGAACCCGACGGGCTCCTTCAAAGACCGGGGGATGACGGCGGCCATCAGCGAGGCCGCGGGACGGGGAGCCCGAACCGTCATCTGCGCCTCCACGGGCAACACGGCCGCGTCGGCCGCCGCCTACGCTGCCCGGGCCGGGATGAAGTGCATCGTCCTGATCCCGGAGGGGAAAGTCGCTCTGGGGAAACTGGCGGGTGCCCTCGCCTACGGCGCGACCGTCGTCCAGATAGAAGGCTCTTTTGACGACGCCCTGCACCTGGTGGTGGAGGTCACCCGAAAATACCCCATCGCGCTGGTCAATTCCCTGAACCCCTACCGAATTGAGGGACAAAAGACCGCCGCTTTTGAAATCTGCGACGACCTGGGGACAGCCCCCGATTGGCTCTGCCTTCCCGTGGGCAACGCGGGGAACATCACTGCCTACTGGGCGGGGTTCCGGCAATACCACGAGCGCCAGGGAACGGGCCTTCCGCGCTTGCTGGGGGTCCAGGCCGCAGGCGCGGCGCCCCTGGTCCTGGGCCACCCGGTGGACCGGCCGGAGACGGTGGCAACGGCCATCCGCATCGGCCGACCGGCCCGGGGAGAGGAGGCGCTCCAGGCCGCTGCGGAGTCGGGGGGGCGCATCATCGCCGTAACCGATGAAGAAATCCTGCGCATGCAGCGGCTGCTGGCGCAGACGGAGGGTATCTGGGTGGAGCCGGCCTCCGCGGCCGGATTGGCAGGCCTGGCGGCGGAGATCGCTGCGGGACGACTTCGGCCTCGCGGCCAGCGCATCGTCGCCGTCTGCACCGGCCACGGCCTCAAAGATCCGGACATCGTCTCCCGGTCCTTCGTCCAGCCCCTCGTCCTGCCCCCCCGCCTGGATGTTCTGGAGGAGGTGATTCTGAAGCCATGAAAGTGCGCGTCCGCGTCCCGGCGACCACGGCAAACCTGGGTCCGGGGTTTGACGCTCTGGGAATGGCCCTGGACCTGTGGAACGAGACCCTCTGGACTCCCAGCGAGGATGGCCGGATTCACGTGACTATCGCCGGAGAAGGGGCAGGCGTCCTTCCGACCGACGCGACCAACGCCATCGTCGCCGCCGCGCTCTCCCTCTACGACCGCCTGGGCGTCCCCTGCCCGGGCTTTCGGGTCCACTGCGTCAACCGGATTCCCCTGGGCTCCGGGCTGGGCTCCAGTTCCGCCGCCCTGTTGAGCGGGCTGCTGGGAGCCAACGCGCTCCTGGGGGAGCCCCTCTCCAGAGAGGAAATCCTGCGAATGGCGATAGAGACGGAGGGACACCCCGACAACGTCGCCCCGGCGATGCTGGGCGGGCTGGTTGTCTCCATCCTGCACGATGGCCGCGTCGTCTCCATCAAACTCCCCGCCCGGGCCAACCGCGCGCCAGTCCGGGCTACTGTCGTCCTGCCCGATATAGATTTCCCGACGGAGTACGCCCGCTCTATCCTTCCCCGAACCGTGGACCGCCAGGACGCCATCTATAACATCAGCCGGTCCGTTCTGGTTGTGGAGGCATTGCGGACGGGAGACCTGGAGATGCTGGGCAAGGCGATGGACGACCGGATCCACCAGCCCTATCGGCTGCCCCTCATCCCCGGCGCGCTGGCCGCGATGGAAGCCGCCCGTCGGGCCGGTGCTGCCGCCGTCGCCCTCTCCGGCGCCGGTCCCAGCCTCATCGCCTTCTCCGCCGACTGGGACCTGACCATCGGCGAGGCGATGCGGCGGGAGTTTGAGCGCGCCGGCCTCCGGGCTCGGGTCTTCCACCTGCGCGTCACCGAGCGAGGGGCCCGGGTCATCCGGTGGCAACGGGCTGGAAAGTAGGAGGCAGAGGAACCAGAGGGCGCAGATTTTCGTTTTATAGATGCCAGAAGAACAGTAGTGTCGGGAGCGCGATGAACAAACCCAGCGTGCAATCCCTGATGGCTGTGCTGGTGGTCATCCTGGCGATCGGGGCTCCTCCTCACCCCTCCCCCGGCCTTTCAGGCCACCCTCTCCCCTCTTCTGAACTTCGGTCAGGAGAGGGGAGGGGGCCGGAGGGAGGAGTGAGGCCCGATGGCTTCGTCGGCACCTGCTACTCCTTCTACCCCGACCCCTACGGCCAGGTCCCTGGCCGACCTTTCCTTCCCCTGATGATCCAGGCTGGCTCCCGCTGGGACCGCTTTGACTTCTCCTGGCCCCGCCTGGAGCCCAGGGAAGGGCAGTGGGACTTCGCTGCCCAGGATGCCCTGGTCGGTGACCTCCGCACCGCCGGGATGAACATCCTGGGCATTCTCCTCTGGACCCCCGACTGGGCCGCGACAGGGGAATGCATCACCACCACGGTCGCCCTGGCGGCGAAACGGGAGGCGCGGCCCGCCCAGTGGTACGCGCCATCTCCACGTCCGACCATCGCCCCGACGGGCCCTCCCCTCTGCATGACCACCCCACCCCGCGGCCTCTACGAGGAGTGGAACGACTGGACCATCGCCGACAACGACCCCATCAACTACTGGGGTCGTTTCGTTTATACCATCACCTACCGCTACCGGGACTCCGTGAAGCACTGGGAAGTTTGGAACGAGCCCGACCTCTCCTCGTTCTGGAGCGGGACCTCCACCGACTACGCCCAACTCCTCAAAGTCGCCTACCGGGCGACTAAGGCGGCCTGCCCGGACTGCACCGTCCTCTTCGGCGGACTGGCGTACTATGAAAAGCCCAACTTCTACCGCTGGGTCCTGAATCAATTGAAGGATGATCCCGACGCCCCGGCCCATAACTACTATTTTGACGCAATGGCTGTCCACCTCTACAGTCGCTCCTCCAGCATCTACGACGTTACCCAGACGATTCGGAACGGTATGCGGGAGTTTGTCCCCGACCGACCCATCTGGCTTACGGAGACGGGGGTCCCGGTCTGGGACGACGCGTCGGTCATCTCCCCCACCCTTCCCTACATCTGGTCGGCCACCCAGGAGGAGGCTGCGTCCTTTGTCCTCCAATCCTACGCCAACGCGCGGGCCGTGGGGCTTGTGCGCTACTTCTTCTTCCGGGCCCACGACGATTACTGCGACAAGAACCGGGACGGCGACTGTGCAGACAAGGGGATTGACTACGGGATGCACGAACTCTTCGGCCTGGCCCGGAACGACCGGAGCCTCCGTCCGGCCTACGCTGCCCTCCAGGTGGCGACGACCTACCTGGTCTCCCCGACGCTGGTGACCAGCGTCAACTACGCCAGCGGCGTCCGCCGGGTGACGTTCTGGGGCACCCCCTGGGGGAAAATCAGCGTCCTCTGGAACACCGTCCCCACGCCGATGACCTTCGCCTACCCGGCCATCCTCCCCACCGCCACCCTGGTGGACCAGGCTGGCGTAACCCGGACCATCACGGCGACAGGCGGAACCTACTCCCTGCTTCTCCCCGGCGCGACGGCCAACAACGGGATCTCCCCTTCCGACTACATCATCGGCGGCCGGACCTATCTGGTCATAGAGGCGGACATCGTCCCGCCCACGGCGACGGCCCAGGTGACGGCGACGGGGGCGCTCACCCTGGCGGTCTCGTGGTCAGGGACGGACGACGCGACGGCCATCTGGCGCTACGACGTCCAGGCCCGGGAGGGGACGACCGGAATCTGGGCGACCTGGCTGAATTTCACGACGGCCACCTCTGCGCTCTACACCGCGTCCCGGCCGGGCCTCTGGTGTTTCCGGGCACGGGCCTGGGACAGCGCGGGAAACCGGGGGGATTGGTCGGAGGCAGCCTGCGCCACCACCCTCCGGGACCTACGCGTCGTGGTGGAATCCGTCTTCGGCGACGCCGACGGAGATGGCACACAGGGGCCCGACGAACTCCCAGTGACCGCGACACTGCGGCTGCTGGACGCGGTGGGCGCCGGGGTGGCCCCGCCGGTCGTGGGGACCTCCGCAGAACTGACGGCGACGGTGCCGCCGGGACCGTACTGGCTGGACGCCGTCCCCCTGGGCTGGCCTTCCCCGCCATCGGGGTGGCTTCCCCGTCGGATTCCCCTGGAGGTTCCGCTCGGCCCGGGCCCGCTGGAAATCCGCGCCCGCGTTGGCCTTTCTCCCCACAGGGCCAGCGTCTTTCTGCCCCTGGTCTGCCGGTAGGGGATTTGGCGGCGGCCGGAGACGCCACGGGCCGAAAGGCCGAAGTTGAGGGGAGGGCGGCGGCGTAGCCGCCGGGGGTGGGGCAAGACCAGCAGACCCCCTCACCCTTTCCCCGGCCCTCTACCGAAGTGCGGCCTTTTTCGGGGAAGGGGCGAGAACACAGACTGTACCGCCTCAGTTTTCCCGCTTCTCCCCTCCCACGTTCGGTGGTATAATCACAAGTGGATACCCTGCGGCATTCCTGCCGCTGGCATCCGCCAGACCCTTTCTAAAGGCAAGGAGTGTGTCCGATGACCGAAACAACCCTGACCGAGCAGGAAATCGCCCGCATCCGGGAGGCCCTGAAGGAGGTCTACGACCCGGAGATCGGCATCAGCGTGGTGGACCTGGGGTTAGTCCGCAAGATTGAGGAAGTGGATGGCGAGATCCAGATTACGATGATTCTCACGGCCCCCTTCTGCCCCCTGGCGGGGCTCATCCTGGAACAGGCCCGCGCGGCGGCCCAGGCCGTCACCGAGAAGCCCGTGAAGGTCGTGCAGGGGATGGAGCGCTGGCATCCCTCTATGATGGAGGGAGAGGCCCGCCAGCGCCTGGGCTTCGGATATAGATAACAGGTTTTTATGGCGGCGGCCCGTGGCCGCGCCATAGAACCCACCTCTAAAAGAGCGGCGCGTCCAAGCCGGGCACGCGTCCGCTCTAACCCGCATTTTTCCGCGTTCGTCCGCATCCCCTTCTCCTGGAGGTAACATGGGTACCCGACTGGATTGGCTCCACGGCATTTTTCCCGCCCTGGTCACCCCCTTTGACCCCAAAACTGAAGAGATAGACGAAGAAGCCTACCGCCGCCTTATCCGGCATGTTCTCCCCTACGTGGACGGCGTCGTCACCAGCGGCACGACCGGCGAATTCCCCTACCTGACCCGCGCGGAGCAGCGGCGGCTGATAGAGATCGCGCGGGAGGAGGTGGGAGAGAAGCGGGTCATCGCCGGATGCAGCGCCTCCGGCACCGCCCAGGCTCTGGCCCTGGCCCGGGATGCAAAAGAGGCCGGCGCCGACGCCATCCTCGTCGTCACCCCCTACTTCCTCCACCCGTCCGACAAAGAGGTCTACCAGCACTTCTACGACATTGCCACCACGGTGGATATCCCCCTTATCCTCTACAACATCCCCCAGGTGGTGGACGCGGTCCTGCCCCGCAACGTGGTGGAGGACCTGGCGGACCTACCCAACGTCGTTGGCCTGAAGGACTCCTCCGGCGACCTGACCTACACGCTGGAGATTCTGGAGTACGCCGGAGACCGCATAGACGTCCTGGTGGGCCACGATGAGGTGGTCATCGCGGCCCTGGCTGCCGGGGTGAGCGGGATGATTCTGGCCAGTGCCCAGGTCTACCCCGAAATCTGGCGACAGATTTACGACCGGGTTCGGGAGGGACGGCTGGAGGAGGCGCGAGCGCTCCAGCGGCAAGTGCAGAAACTCTCCCGCATCTTCTGCCGCCACGGCGGCGGGGTAGCGGTCAAGGCGGCCCTCAACATGATGGGCATCCCCGTTGGGTCACCCCGGCGGCCCCTCAAGAGCACGGGCGGCGCGCTCATCCACGAGACCCGCGCCGAAATCCAACTGGAACTGGAAAAACTGGGCAAGATTCCCATCGCCGACGAGCCCTTTGAGTACCCTGGCGGTCCGCTGGAGGGCCGCTTCCGCGACCTGGAACTGACGCCGGAGGACATCCGCACTTACGGCCTGCGGGTGGGGACGGGCACGGCAGGCGAAGGGGTGAACCGGGTGCAGTTGGACCTGGTCGCGGGCCGCAAGGAGACCCCCCTGGGCGATGCCTACGCCCTTCAACTCACCTACCCCCTCCACGGCCGGGAGGCGCTGACGACCATCCTGGAGCCCGGCCTCACCGTCCGGCCCGCGACGCTGCTTCTGCCGACGCTCCCCCAGAAGAACCTCCGTCAGGCCAACATGATTTACGGCCCGACCCAGGCCGCGCTGGCGCGGGCCATCGTGGACGCGCTGGAGGCCGGCATCATCCCCGCCTCCGCCGCCGACGAGGAAGTGATGATCGTCCTGGCGACCGTTCACCCCAAGGCACTGGACCGGCATACCCTCTACAGAAACGTGTATCAGGCCGCCCGTGATGCGATTGCGAGGGCATACGGAGCGTGTTGACCATCTGTTTTTCGGGAGGTCGCTATGCTGAAGCGCATGCGTCTGGAAAACTTTCGTGCTTTTGAAAAGGTGGACATTGAATTTGCTCCGCTAACTGTGCTCATCGGGGCCAACAGTACAGGAAAGAGTTCCATTCTTCACGCCCTGGTTTTGCTAAAGCAGAGCCTTCGGGGTGGGGACTACCGGGTGCCCCTCTCGTTTGGCGGTCCCCTGATAGATGTGGGACGTTTAAAGGAACTGGCCTGGCAGGGACACAAGAGCCTATACTTCCAGTTAGAATGGGAAAATGGGCTGGGCATTGGATTTCGCGTTACTTCAGCGAAGAAGGTAGGGCTTTCGGTTGCCCGAAAGGAGTTTCGCTTCCTGTTCGCCGGGAAATGGCATCAGTTGCCGGACGAGGCCGTGGGAGTAGAGCCGTGGTACTTCTCTTTTGAACCTGCTGGCTCCGACCAGGCTCTGGAGGACGAAAAACGGCGGGCTCTTCGCGAAGTGAACGCTACCCTCACGGATTTCTTTAAACGGCTGCGGTATGTGGGGCCACTGCGGATGCCCTTCCGTGAGACATCTATTTCGGAAGAAAAGCCAGAAAGTGTAGGGCCGGACGCGCGTTATCTGGTTCCCTTTCTCCTCCATCACCCGGACGTAATGAGGTTTATCACTGAGTGGTTTCGGGAACACGACCTGGCAGAGGGCCTGGAGGTGCGGGAGACCGCCAGGGGCAGCGGGAGGTGGGCGGTATACCTGCTGGAGAAGGCCGGGCGACGGGTCAACCTGGTGGACACCGGTTTCGGGTACTCCCAACTGATCCCCGTGCTGGCCGAAATTTATGGCGCGCCAGAGGGGAGCCTGATTCTGATTGAACAGCCAGAACTCCATCTGAATCCTCGTCTCGCCATCTGGCTTGGCGACGTGCTCATCTCTGCAGTCCGAGGGGGCAAATCCGTGCTGGTGGAGACGCACAGCGAGCACATCGTGCTTCGGCTTCGCCGTCGCATCGCAGAAGGAGGCTTAGACCGGAGTCAGTTGGCGCTGTACTTCACCCTGCGCACCCCTGAAGAAGGAAAATCTTCCCTCCAAAAAATTGAACTGGGCGATGCTGGCCAATTAGTGGAAAAGTGGCCCGAAGGTTTCTGGGATGAAGACTACAAAGAAACCTACGAACTAATGAGAGCGGCCTTATCCCGCAGATAAGGGAGGCCCCGATGAGCAAGCGGTGGCTTGTCATAGACACCAATGTCTTTTCTCTCCCTGAGAAGCAGGATGTTCTCCCAGTCCTGATGCTGGCTGCTGTGGAGTTCCTGAATCGTATTATAGAGTGGTGCGATGAGTACGGGTTGGCCGTTGACGAAGAGGGATTGATTCTGGAGGAGTACTTCAAGAAAATCCCGCCGAAATCGTTTGGTGCTCAGGCGTTGATGGCGATAAGGGACTTGCCGAACAAGATCGGCGTATTCCGCCATAAGAATCCATCGTGGTTGGAAACTCTGGCAGACTCTCACCAATTGGATGCTCACGATCGCCGTTTCCTCGCAACCGCAGCGGCAACGCCCGACAAAGTGCTGGTTTCGGAGGACACCGTCTTCCTGCAGAACAAGCAGGTTTTAAAACAACACAACATTCACGTCTACAGCATTGAAGAGGCCAGTGAATCTGTATGAGGCTGTACGGGAGGACCCCATGGGCTACAAAACCGACTGGTTCCGAGGCATCTATCCCGCCCTGGTAACCCCCTTCACCCGGGACGACCGGCTGGACGAGGAGGCCTACCGGCGGCTCATCCGCCACGTCCTTCCCCACGTGAACGGCGTCGTTCCCTGCGGCACCACGGGCGAGTTTTCCTACATGACGATTGAGGAGCGCAAGCGGGCCATTGAGGTCTGCCTGGACGAGGTGAACGGCCGGGTGCCAGTCCTGGCGGGCACCGGCTGCCCCTCCACGCGGGAGACACTGGAACTGACCCGCTGGGCGCGGGACGCGGGCGTCACCGGCGTCCTGGTCGTCGCCCCCTACTACCTGAAGCCCAATTTCAACGAGGTCTACGACCACTTCCGCGCGCTGGACAAACTGGGTGTCCCCATCGTCATCTACAACATCCCCCAGTGTGCCGGGACCCACTTCCGCTGG
>JANXAH010000148.1 GCA_025062415.1 Anaerolineae bacterium
ACGCCAGATCTTCCCTCGGGTGCTCCCTAAATCGGATGTCCCGCGCCCGTTGTCCCTTACGCCCCAGCCTCAGGACAACACGACAAGATAAAGTCTAAAAAGCGGATTACGCCTTGACAACAAGTGCAGGTGGTGTATAATGTAAACGCCTACACTGGTAGGCAACTTACTGTCTCCCCATTAACCTCGGGCGATACTTCATCCAAGGGGTCCTCGCCGGCGCATTGAAGGGATGATGAAATTCCGCTCTCGGTCTCGCTCGGGCACGTGGTTGTTTGTGCTGCTGATCGTGCTTTCGGCCGCCGGGGGAATCCTCCTGCTGGCTCTGAGCCGTAAGGGAACGCCTGCCCCAGTTCCTGCCGCTATACCAACTCTATCTCCCACCCCAACACCGACGCTACTTCCTTCGCCGTTGCCCGAGGCCTCTCCTACTCCGGAATTGGTTCCCCTCCGGCACGTCGTTCAGCCCGGAGAGACCCTTTTCAGCATCGCCACGACATACGGGGTGTCGCTGGCGGAACTGATAGAGGTCAATCAGATTCAGAACCCGAACCTGATCCGCCCAGGCGAAGTCCTTATCATTCCCGGAAGAACGGTAACTGGGGTTTCCTCTCCGGGGTCTACGGCAACGCCTGGCCCTCCGATTCCTCTGGCCACCGCGCCTCCTCGCCCCGCTCTGCCCACTCTGACGCCCTCTGGTACGCCCGCAGTAGAAATCGCCGCTGTTCTGGGCGCCGGAGATCTGGCGCGCGAAGTGGTGCGTCTGCGCAACCGCGGAGGGACGGTTTCGCTGGAGGGGTGGAGCCTCTCTGATGCAACAGGCAACCAGTTTGTCTTCCCCCGGCTGATCCTTTTTCCGGGGACAGAGGTCACCCTGCACTCTGGGCCAGGGGAATCCACCCCCACACGCCTTTATTGGGGTCGCACCGTGCCTGCCTGGCAATCCGGGGAACTTCTGACCTTGAGGGACGAAAAGGGGCAAATCAGAGATACCTATGTGGTGCCATAACAGTTCCTGCAAACGGGCCGGGCGCCTCCAGGGGCGTCTGGCCCGTTTGCGTCCTGTTCGCAGTCATTTACCCTGTCGGTTCTCTCCGAGAATGCCCGGGGACGTACCATCCAGCAGCAGGTTCACTAACCGCTCTGCCACGACGAAGGCCAGATTCAGACCACAGCCCCCTAACCCCAGGGCAAAGTAGACTCCCGGCAGTTGGGAAAGAGACCCTACGACAGGGATTCCATCTGGCGTGCAGCCGACGATTCCGGAGCGCCGCTCAGGGAATCGGCGGGCCGCCTCGGGGAAATAACGGCGAAGGATGCGCGCCAGCCTCCGGCGCAGAGCCTCGTCCGGGTCATGGGAGAACGCACCCGGAGGACGCCACGCGCTCACCATCAGCCGTCCATCGGAAAGAGGTCGCAGGGAGACATAACCATAGTCCACCAGGCAGGGCGTAGGAAGCGACCCGGAAGCGGACTCCGTAACCCCTTTCCAGGCGTACCCCGGAGTTGTCCACCGGGAGAGGGATTTGCCCAGCAAAGGAGCGTATCCGTTTGTCGCCAGGACAACTGCGCTGCAGCGGAGGGTCCGCCGATAGGCCCAGATGCGGATGCCGTCTGCGTTCGTTTCCAATCCAAGGGCCTCTGTGCCGGAGTGAACGGTGACAGGGGTTGAGGCCAAAAGGGCGCAGGTCAGGGCAGCGGCGTCCACCACACCGTCATCGGCCCAGCGAAGGGCCCCCAGGAACCCTTTTCCCAGAGGATCGCGCTTTTCCCAATGGGGGGCAAAGCCATCCTCCCGCAGCATTTCCGCCGACATACGGAGGGATTCTGCCTCCTCCGGAGTGAGGGCAAGAAGCAGGGAGCCTGTGCGCTCCCACACGACGCCGAGGGAGCGCGCCGCCTCTGCCAGAAGTTCCCGACCTTCCACGGTAAGGGCCCAGAGCGTGCGTGCTGCCTCGCGGCCAAAGGTCTGAACTGCCCGGGTGTAGTATCCGGGAAGTCCGGTTGTCACAATGCCTGCGCTGCGCCCTGTTGCACCGCCAGCGACCTGCTGGGCCTCCAGAACGGCGACTTTTAACCCTCGCTGAGCCAGGCGCGCGGCCACAGCAGCCCCGACGATTCCAGCCCCAACGACAGCCACGTCACAGGCCTCTCCGGACGAAGTTGAATTCCCCATTTGGACCTCCCTATCGGCGCGGCCCCGGAAGGTTTCAGATTTTCCAACGTTTTTCGCACAACGCGGTTCAGGTTGTCCCCAACGACTCTATTAAGCGACGCACGTACTCCAACAGGCGCGGGTTATCGCTCCGCCCGTAAAGCAGTTCAGCCGCTGCGGCGGGCTGAATGGGGCCGCGCAGGTTTCTGGAGAGAATTTGCAGGAGCCCACGGTCGCAATGCTCCAGAAGATCGGCCCCCGAACGGATGTCCTCCTTCAGAGAGACGACCCGGTCCCATAGAGCCTGGCCTCGCTCCGGGGGTCCAAACTCAAAACTGTAGGTGTGGAACAACTGGTGGACTACTTCGTTGACGACAGAGGGGGGAACCTCCGGATAGTGTTCCTGGTAGTAGGCCCGGAGTTTCTCGCTCAATGCCTTCAGCGAAAGCCCCGGGTTCTGCTGGATGAGTTGATAGAACTGCAGGATAATCCACGGGCGATAGGGGCTGGCCGTCATCCGGACTTTGGGGGCCAGCGCCTTCAGGTAACGTTCCACTTCTCTCTCTTCGGAGCGGCGGGCTACTTTTTCCACCAGGTCGTCGTAATAAACAAATTCGTCGCAAGCGACGATAAGGGATGCAGCGCTGGTCGCCCGCACCCCCACGCCAACGACGAATTTCCCCCGCGTGTGCAAATAGTGGACCAGGTCGGTGAAGTCGCTGTCGCCGGAGGCCAGCACGATGTGGGTGGCCGGATGAGCCCTCGCCGCAACCAGGTCCACCACGTCAATGGTCAGTCGGAGGTCGGCGGCATTCTTGCCGTGTCCAGCGACGTGGATGAGTTCAAATCCCAGGGACAGGAGTTCTTTCTGCTGACCACAGGTAGCCCAATCTGCATAAGCGCGCCGGATGACGACCCGTCCCCAGCGCTCAGCGGCTCCCAGGACTTTCTGCCACTGGACGGGCTCGTCCCATTGGTCCTGGACGCTGCGGTGCAGGTTTTCGTAGTCCACAAATAACGCTACCAGACCTTCGCTCATCCTTCCCGATCGCTGTTTTCCAATGTGTGGAATTCAAAGATGTCGGAGCGGGCAAAAAGGCCTGCAACTCCCCCTGTGTGCCAGAAAAGCACCCGCTCCTGCGGCGAAAAGGCGCCGCGGCGAATCAGGTCTATCAGTCCCCCGAAAGCCCGACCCGTGTAGACGGGGTCCAGTAACAGCCCCTCCGTCTGGGCCAGAAGACGAATGGCCTCCCGTTCCAGGTCGCCGACAACGCCGTATCCCCCTCCAATGTACCCGTCTTCTACGGCGAAATCCTCCGGCGTGAAGGAGAGGCGAAGCCCCAGGAGGTCCGCCGTCTCCGCGGCCAGGTCGGCGATTCGGCGGCGGAGGGGATCGGCCTGCAAGTCAACGCTGATGCCCAGAATGCACCCCCGGTATCCGCGGGCTCGCGCTGCAATGGACAACCCGGCCTGGGTGCCGCCACTGGAGGAGGCCAGGACAATGTGGTCAAACATCAGGCCCTCCCGCGCGCTCTGAGCCAGCAGTTCCTCCATCGCGGCGACGTAGCCACAGACGCCCAGCGCGTTGCTTCCGCCATAAGGGACGATGTAGGGGCGGCGTCCCTGAGCCCGAAGGGACTCCGCGATCTCTTCCATCCGATCCGCCAGCGGCGCATCGCCTGCCCAGACGATCTCCGCGCCCAGAACGTGGTCCAGGAGAAGGTTGCCCTGAATTTGTTGAGGTGGCGCGCCCCGAAGGACCAGAACGCAGGAGAGGCCAAAACGGGCAGCGGCGGCCGCAGTCTGACGGGCGTGGTTGGACTGGGCCGCGCCACAGGTGATGAGGGTATCGGCCCCCTGAGCCAGGGCCTGGGCGACGAGGAACTCCAGTTTCCGGGCCTTGTTCCCCCCGGTCGCCAGCCCGGTCTGGTCGTCCCGCTTGACCCAGATTTGGGGCCCGTTCAGGAGGGTGGCCAGCCGGGGGAGCGGTTCCAGAGGCGTCGGGAGATGGGCGATGGAAACTCTGGGAATCCGATCGGTCAGCACGGCTATTCCCCCTTTGAGAGTTCTTTCTGCAGAGCCAGGATTTCCCTTCGCAGCCGCTGGATGCGCCGGTTCGTCTCTGCGTCTGCGCCAACGGCCTGAAGGCGGCGACGGGCGAAGGCCAGTTCGGAAACCAGGCGGTAGTACTTGCCCAGCCGCCACCAGCGGGCAAAGTTCCCCTGGAGAAGGGCCCGGCTTCGTTCCGCGACCCGCTGTCGGTAGGAGGTGATGGTCTCATACTCTGGCCGGCTGATGGTGCCGGCCTCCACCTCGTCGGTCAGGTAGCGGACCAGCCAGGCCCGTTCCCGGAAGGAGAGGTAAATCGCCAGCCCTACCAGACCCAGTGCACCACTCCAATCGGAGAGGAGGCTGACCAGAATGGGCCAGCAGGCTACGCTGGCGAGGACGGCCCCGGCATTGTGGATGGCGTGGAGGACGATGCCGAGGCCCAGCCCCAACACCGGTGCGCTCCACCGGAGCCACCCGTGGGCCGCCGTAAGGGCCAGGGCGAAGCCCAGACCCGCGCATCCGGTGAAGAGCGCATGGTTCAGACCGAAAACAACGGCCCGTAAAAGGGCCAGGAGAAAGACATCCCTCAGTCCACCCATCTCATAGGCGCTCAGGAAGTAGAAGAGGTTCTCCGTAGAGGCGAAACCGAAGCCGACCAGACCCCCGTAGAGAATACCATCCAGGGGCGTATCTATCTCGTGTCGGTAGCGGAGGACGAGGAACAGGAGCATCAGGGCCTTGAAGGGTTCCTCGGTGATCGGTGCGATGAACCCAGCCCCCAGCAGTTCGGTCTCCAGTTCCGCCCCGGAGGAGAGCGGGATATCCAGGAACACCTGAGCGATGAGGGAGAAGATGACGGCAGGCACGGCTCCCCAGAAGAAGGCCGCCAGGATAAACCGGATGGGCTCCTTCTCGTACCGGTCCAACCACCAGAGAAAGAGGGCGTAGAGGAGCATCGGGATAAAAGCCAGAGCAGGAATGATCAGAATAGCGAGCAGAGAGTCCACAGGTGCCTCCGTCTGCAGGACAAGCGTCGTTGGAATCAGCGACCCAACCGGCGGAGAATTTTCGCCAGGGTAGAGACGGCGTGAACCCACACCGGGGATATTTTGCCCCAGATTTGAGCGGAGCGCAAACTCTCCAGAAAGGAGGCAGGGGAATCAAAGGGGGGCATTCGGACCCCTGCCCGGCCCAGTTCCCAGAGAGAGTGGGCATCGCTCCCGGCGGTGACGGGGAGGTTGTGGGCCCGTGCCAGAGCCAGGACGGCCACGTTATCGGCCGGGGACAGGCAACGGGCGTTGAATCCCTCCAGAAAGTCCACCTCTGCCAGAAGGGCCTCCACGTCGGCACGGCCCATCGCCTCCCGTCGGGCCCGGTCCAGAGGATGGGAGATGCCCACGACGCCTCCCTGGGCGCGCACGGCCGCGATGGCCTCCTGCGGCGGCAGGTCGGGCGGGATGGGCTCAGTCAGGAAGTAGGCGATGAGTTCGCCACGCGTGGTGCGAATTTCCTGCCCCACGATGATGCGCTCCGGGTCCATCTCCTTCAGTCGCAGCGCGCCCGCGATGGTGTTGTGGTCGGTTACGGCGACCCGATCCAGCCCCCGGCGACGGCACACCTCCAGGAACCGCTCCGGAGAGACCAGACAGTCACGGGAGTAGGAGGTGTGGGTGTGGAGGTCGCAGTGGAGTAGGGAGTAGGAAGTAGGGAGTAGGGAGTAAGAAGTAGGGAGTAGGGAGTAAGAAGTAGGGAGTAGGGAGTAGGGGGAAATCATGGTTGGCGTCCCGCGGGGATGTTGACGATTTTGTAACAGAAGATATCTACAATTACGCAGAGAAATATCAGCGGCCAGAGGGGCCAAAGAAAACTAAAAGCAAAGCCGAGAATTTCTACAACCGACATTTCCGACCTCTTGCGTGTTACATGCTGCGTGTCCCGTGCACCCTTGCGCCCCTGCAATCCTGCACCTTGTGCCCTGCAACCCCGCGACTCTGCGCCTTTAGAAAAACTGGGGCAGGTACTCCCGATTTGCTTCCAGCATCTCCTCCAGGAGCATCCGGGCCAGGTCTGCGGAGCGAACCAGGGGATTGGTGACCATCGCCATCAGCGCCGCGCGGCGGGAGCCGGTCACTCCGGCCTCCACAGTCCATGTCTCCCATGCCTTCACCACCTGGCAAAGGGAACGGATGGTCTCTGGAAGTGGCCCCATTCGCAGGGGGATGATGCCGTGAGCCCCGACAACGCAGGGGACCTCCACCACGCCGTCGGCGGGAAGGTCGGGGATAGCCCCGCCGTTGCGAACGTCCACAACCTGCACGTCCCGTCGGTCCAGCACCAGGGAGAGAATGAGCCGGACCGCGGCCTCAGAGTAGAGCGCGCCGCCCCGCTGGCTCAACTCCGGCGGTTTGACCACCAGAGAGGGGTCAGCATACTTGCGGAGCAGGTCCTGTTCCACCTCTGCCACGACCTCGCCCCGCGTCCTGGTGGCCGCGCGCATCTCCGCCACCTTCCGGTCGGGATAGTAGTAGTACTGAAGGTACCAGGTGGGGAAAACACCCAGGGCCTCCACCAAGTCGGCGTCAAAGGGGTAGAAGGGGATTCCTTGTCGGATTTTCGCCATCAAGTCGGCGGAAACGTCCCGACCCTGGACGTAAACCCGTCGAACCCAGTTGACGTGGTTCAGCCCCATCCACTCCAAAAAGACAGCCTCGTCGGGAACACCGAAAAGGTTAGCGACAAGCCGAGTGAAGTTGATGGGGTTGTTGCAGAGCCCAACAGCCCTCAGAGACGTGTGTTTGAGAAGGGTCTCGGTGATAATCCCGGAGGGGTTAGTGAAGTTGATGAACCAGGCGTCCGGCGCCAGCCGCTCCACGTCCCGCGCGATGTCCAGAACAACGGGGATGGTGCGCCAGGCCTTCAGCGTGCCGCCTGGCCCGGTCGTTTCCTGCCCGACAACGCCGTGGGCCAGGGGGATTTTCTCGTCTCGGATGCGCGCGGCCATCCCGCCCACCCGAATCTGGGAGACGACGAAGGCCGCGCCGGAGAGCGCCACCGTGCGGTCCGTCGTCCGCACGACACGGGTGGGAAGGCCGGCGTGGCGGACCATCCGCTCCACCAGCCCGCCGACAATTTCCAGCCGCTCCGGGTTGATGTCGTGGAGGGCGATCTCCTCCACCCGGACCTCGTCCCGGTGGACGATGAAGCCATCCACGAATTCGGGGGTGTAGGTGCTTCCCCCGCCAATAACTGCAATTTTGGGGATAATGGTCATCATGGCTCACCTCGGGGACAAAGCACAGATCGTCAGAAATGCAGGTCCCGCCGGGGGCGAAGCGGGATGGCGCGGAATTCCCGCACAAAGCGGATCAAGTTCTCCACCGTTGTCTCAAAGAGGGCACGGCCGAATTCCGCCGTTGCCACGGTCGGATCGCCACAGACACCGCTCTCACTCATCCGGGACCACCAGTCCTGCCAGACCAGGGCGCTCGGTTCAGGATGGTCCCAGTTGAAGTAAGTCAGTTTAATCTGCCCGACTTCCCGCACTGCTCTGTCCATCTGGACCAGGTCGGGCCGAAGGTAGAGCATCATCGCCGTCTCGTACTCGCAGGCGTGGGCGATGCCGCCGGGGCCGGAGCGGCGCATCCGGGAGAGGGTCGGCTCCGCCAGGGTAGGATCTATAGCCGCGTTAGGACTCACCGCTCCGCAGATAACCCCCGTCTCCAGCACCACCCGCCGCGCAGCCAGGTCAGCGATGGAGGCATTGGAGCCATGGCCGTTGACGATGAGGATGTGAGTGAAGCCATGGCGGGCTGGACTCTTCGCCACGTCGGCGACGTAGGCGATAAGGGTCTGCATATCCACGGAGACGGTACCGGGGAAGTCCATGTGGTGCTCGTCTAACCCGTAGGCCACCAGCGGCATCACCAGCATCTCCCCCGGCGCCCGTCGGGCCGCCTCCAGGCAGATAGACTCCACGATGATGTTGTCGGTGTTGAGGGGGAGATGGGGCCCGTGGTCCTCCACCGTCCCGAAGGGGAGCAGAACCACCGGCTGCCGGGCAACGGCCTCCCGTATCTCCGGCCAGGTCAGTTCGTCGTAGCGGTATTTAAATGTTCCAGTTTTAGCGAAAACCATACGTCCACGAAACTGCCGTCAATTAGAAAAATACGCAATTCGTCCACATCGGGGCTAACGGCTTCCGCCACGATATCGGCGAATTCTACTTCAGCCACTTGACAGCCCGCAGGGCTTCCCGAAGCAGGTCTTCCTCAGAAGCGTGAAGTTCCTGAGCCACTGCACTCAAAACAACTTCTGTCCGCTTCCCTCCTGGTCGGAAGGCCGTTACCGAACAGAATACTGATACGATGCCACTTCGGTGGTCACCGGCGCATATGCGGAAACGACTACGACGGCTCGCTCCACGTCTCCACCCAGCGGGATTTCCCATTCCCCGGTCTGGTCGGGGTTCAGCGTCAGCCGCTGGACAGTGGTCTGGCGTCCGAAGAGGATCAACTGCAGGAGCCACCGCTGGGGGAGAACGTTGGCGTGGCGAACGAAGCCTGCCGCTTCCCATCCCCCGCCATCGGCCTCAAAGTCGCTGAAATAGCCGATTTCGGGGATCGCCACGTCGTCCAGCGCGAAGCCGGGGCGGTTGACCGCGTCGTCGGTGATGTACTCAAAGCGGATCAGCACATTCTTCCCAACATAGGGCGTCAGGTCCACCTGCTCCCGAATCCATTCCGCTTTGTCTCCTCCGCCGCTGCGGCCCGTGTAGGCCCAGCCAAAGGAGTTGCCGTTGGGGTTTTCCGGCGTCCCGGAAGGGGTGATCAGAATCTCCCACGTCCTCCCGCCATCGGTGGAGACCTCCACGTAGGCGTAGTCCCAGTCCTCTTCTATATCGTACCAGCACCAGTATTCCAGGGTCGCCTTCTGGACGCCAGTCAGGTCAAACTCGCGCGTGAGGGTCATATTGGAGTCGTCGCCCCGGTTGGACCACCAGAGGTATTTGCCGCTGTAGGCGCGGGTGTCCATTAGCCCCACCTGGGTGGAGCCGACAAAGGAAAAGCGAACAGGGCGGTCTCCTTTCAGTTCTATGTAGTCGGCGGCATACTGGTGGACGGTGGCCTGGCGGGTCGTCGGATAGTCGGAGGCGGAGAGGCGGGTCTCTATCTTGAAGGACGGCGGGTCTATCTCCCGGTAGCCGTACCGACCATCGGCCAGGTCCGGGTCGTCCAGCAGGTTGGCCACCACCCAGTCGGCGAAGAGGTCTATGTGGGTCATCCCGGTGCCCAGGTCGGCCAAAACGGCGTCCACCGCGGCAAAGCCGTTCTCGTCGTGGGCCACCAGCGCGCGGGTCGCCTCCGCGCCAAAGCGGTCCAGAAAGTAGGCCATAAAAAGGTACGATGCACCGTAGTTGGCTCCGGCCGTTCCCGGCCCCTCGGGCCAGGAGTTCAGTTGGGTGTCGGGCTTGCGGGCAAAGACGTAATCAGCGCCGCCGACGTCGTAGCCATTCAGGTAGGACGCAAGTTCCGAGGAGCCTTCGTTGAGCCAGGTATCTTCGTTCCGGTCGTTGTACCAGTGAATCATGTGTTGGAACTCGTGGGCCAGGACGCCGTTGTAAAAGTCGTCGTTGACAGAGACGTTCTCTATGTTGATGTAGAAGATTTCCATAGCATTGGAGTCCTCCCGAACGGCGGGGACGAACTCGTCGGCGGAGGAATAGTAGCCAGCGACCGTGTTCCCCAGGTTGCGTGCGTGAAGAATGTGGAGGCGGGGGTCGTTATCCACACCAGGCTTCCACTCGGAACCGAAGAAGTTGCGGTTGGTGGGATAGGTCTTGGTGGCGAAGAGGTCGGCCGCCGCTTTCAAATCTTTCTCGTCCACCTCCACGCCCTCCTCCACCCACATATAGACGACGTCGTTCTTGTAGCGAAGGCAGGCCGTCAGGTCAAACTGCTCGTGGGTATCCACGTTGGAGGCGTGGAAGGTACGGCAGGTGCCGACGGGATAGTCTGGTGGACCCTCCGGGTTGACGGTCCGGGGGGTGTCGGGCGGGATACCGCGCAATCGGATGGCCAGTTCGTGGAGGTCGCGGACAGGGATGAGGGTTGTCTCCAGCAACCGCTCCGTTTCGGCGGCCTCCGGCGGAATGGGCTCACGAGTCAATTGAGGGGTGACGGGGGGTTCCGCCGTCGGTTCTATGGCGCTGAGGAGCGGGTCCATTAAGGACTCCCAGTCTATCGTGGGGAGCCACGCGCAGCAGGCGCAGGCCAAAAGCAGCACTGCCAGACCCACAGCAAGAACGGTTATCGGTTTCATAGCACGGCTCCTTTCGTGTACCTGAAAAGCCCAGCGTTAGGCCGCCGGGCTCTGTTGAGCCCGGGAGTGCATCCCCGGGCTCGGCTGCGAAGCCTCTTTGGGGGCTGAAGAAGGGCTGAAGAATCTTCTCCAGAGGGGAACCCCACAATCAGCGCTACATCCAGGTCCCGGCAGGGAAGGCCATCGGCGGCGGAGCCGTAGAGCACTGCAGAGAAATCCCCGGCACCGTGCTCAGCCGTTCCGCCATCCAGCTTAGCAGAACGTCCAATTGTTCCGGTGAGAGGTGAGTGCGAGAGACTTCGTTCATCGCATAGGGAGCGAAAACGGCCGCCAGCCTTTCACATCGCCGAAGTTGGCTCGGAGCGCAATTGTCTGCCCACCGCAAAGAACAGGGGAACCGAGGCCAATTGTAACGCGACCGAGAAGGCGATCAGCGCAGGCAGAGAGAAGTCGTACAAGACCCCCATCAGCGCGCTCCCCAGGAACCAGAAAACCCCAAAGCCCGTGTTGAAAATTCCGTAGGCCGCTCCCCGCCGGTCCTGAGAGACCATCGTTGCAACAGCGGCACGCAGGACGGACTCCTGGGCGCCCATACCAATTCCCCATATGGTCATGCCCACGATGGCCCAGCCGAAACCGCCCAGGAACACGAGGGGTGCGGCCAGGGCCGAAATCAGTGCAGCGACAACCAAAATGGGAATGCCAACGCGATCAAACCCGCGGCCAAACAGCAGCGCCGCCAGCGCGTCCACGCCCATAGCGACCGCATATAAGACCGGAATCCACGAGCCGGGAACGGACGATACTTTTTTGAAGTGATAGGCGATTAGGGGAAAGTCCACATAGCCCGCTGCGATCAGAGCCACCGCGGCGAAGTAAATCCAGTATGCCCGCGAGAACCCCGCGGTCCTGATTTCAGGCGTGGTCGGTTCCAGGTCCTGGGGACGTGGATAGAGCCAGCGCGCAGCCATCAGAGTGGAGAGCGCCAGGAGTGCTGGAATCGCGAGAATGGCAAACGCGGCGGGGTAGTTGTTCCGAGTCGCGAGCATCGCCGCAACCAGCAAAGGACCGGCGATCGCCCCCACCTGATCCATCGCTTCGTGAAGGCCAAACCCCCAACCACGTCCGATTTGTTTGGTCGCGTAGGAAAGCATAGCATCCCGCGAGGGGGTGCGAAGGGCTTTTCCCACCCGTTCCATTATCAGCAAAGCGGCGGCGATCTCCCATCTGCCTGCCAGGGCCAGAAGGGGCACGGCCAGCAGGTTGATGGCATATCCAACCAGCGTCCATGTCCAATAGCGGCGCGTGCGATCGCTGAGGTATCCCGATAGGAGGCGCAGCCCGTATCCGACCAGTTCCCCGAAGCCTGCAACGACGCCCACAACCGTCCCGCTTGCGCCCAGCAATGCGAGGTAGGGCCCCGCAACGCTGCGGGCACCTTCATACGTTGCATCCGCCAGCAGGCTGACCACGCCAAGCAGGATGACAAACCTGATGGCTGTTACTGTGGTGGGAGCGGATAATTCCACCGACAACGAACGGCTTTTCATCCCCTGCCTCCTACAGGGCAGCATTGATGTGGTGGTCTTTCCCCATCGTCCCCTTTATCCTCTTCTCTAACCCTGGCCCGTAACTTCTCGCTGATAGTCAGGGAAGATGATGCCAGAAGTGAGGAAGATTGTACCATAAACCCAGTGGGGTGCAAAAGGGGTGCGTTCCCGCAATAGTTGCGTCCCTTACCTCTTCGGGGTATAATCAAAGCGCCCCCTACATCGGGCACGGTCGTTTTTAATCTTGTGGCTAGGAGGTCTGTATTGGCACTGCACTTACTACGCTGGGATGCATCGTTGGCTTTATCGTTCTCCTGCTCATCGTTCTCGCCAGCGCGTCCATTCGCATTGTCCAGGAGTACGAACGGGGGGTCATTTTCCGGCTGGGTCGCCTGATCGGCGCTAAAGGTCCGGGGCTCTTTTTCATCATCCCGTTTATTGACCGGATGGTCAAGGTGGACCTGCGCGTCGTGACTCTGGACGTCCCGTCCCAGGAGTGCATTACCCGAGATAATGTGACGGTCAAGGTCAACGCGGTGGCCTATTTCCGCGTCATTGAGCCCACCAAGGCCATTGTCCAGGTAGAGGACTACAAGCGCGCGACCTGGCAAATCGCTCAGACGACCCTCAGAAACGTCATTGGTCAATCCGAACTGGATGAACTGCTGGCCCATCGGGAACGGATCAACACCAAACTCCAGCAAATCATTGACGAGCAAACTGAGCCCTGGGGCGTCAAGGTGAGCATCGTGGAGATCAAGGATGTGGAACTCCCCGCAACGATGCAACGGGCTATGGCCCGGCAGGCCGAGGCAGAGCGGGAGAAACGGGCAAAGATTATTCACGCAGAAGGTGAGTACCAAGCCGCCCAGACGCTCGCTCAAGCGGCCGAAACTATCGCCCGCGTACCCGCAGCCATCCAACTTCGCTACCTTCAGACGCTCACCGAGATCGCCACAGAGAAGAACTCCACTATTATCTTCCCGGTACCGGTAGAGTTCTTGCGCGGACTGGCTGGTATCTTGGGAGTCACATCGGAAGAAAGTCCGAAGCGTGCTTCCTGATGCGGCTGGAGAAGATTCGTCTGCAAGATGTCGCCCAGCGGCTGGACCGTCCCTTCGCGATGATAGATATGGCGCTCGTCGGCGACATGCTGGTGGGCCTCTATCTTTGCCATGGGACGCTGGCTTGGCACCGTCACCTGGACCAGGATGAACTTTTCTGGGTCCATCGGGGAACCATTTTGCTGGAAACGGAACGGGGGGAGGTCCAGTTGCGACCGGGTGAACTGAGCATCGTGCACAAGGGCCTGGCCCACCGATCCAGTTCTCCCTTTCCCTCCACTGTGATTTTAATCCGATGTGGAGTGATGCCGGAGCGGAAGAACGGGCGCCGGATCCTGTATGGGACGACGGAGAGCCCGCCCCATCGCGTTAGCCTGAACGCTGTGGCTCAGAATCTGCGAGTGCCCTTCCTCCCTCAAACCGTCGCCAGGCTGGAGGGATCGGTCCTGCAGGTTATGCGGGGGGAAGGAGAATGGCCCCTGCTGGAGCCCTACCCCCACGATGCTCTGCTCCTGGCCCTGGAGGGCACCACAATGATTTATGAAGCCGACACATATCGGGCCACTCCACTGACCCTCGGCCCCGATGAGTTGACCGTCCTGTACCGGGACCGGCCCTACCAGATGTTCACCAAAGGAGAGGCGGTGCTGGTCCGTCTGACACGCGAGGAGTAATGCGGGGAGACCCTATGACCGAGCGACAGCCGTCAGAAGAAGTTAAACTCGGAGAAGCCAGAGCGCCCTACATCGTTGGTCAGGAAACAGAAGAGGAAATCCGGGAGCGGATCCGGATCCAGTTTCCGCCCTATTTTGAGCGCTTTCTGGACGAGCGGGACCGACGGATCTCCGCCGAACTCCGAAGGATAGAAGAGGCGGTGGAACAGGTCCGACGCGATATCGCCCGCACTTCCCAGGACATTGAATTTCGCCTAAATGTCCTGATGGAATTCCACCGGACCCTGGACGCCAAGGTGGATCGCCTCTCCGAAGAACTGCGGGCGGAGATGGACCGCCGTTTTGAAGAGCAGCGGGTGGAAATGGACCGCCGCTTCGGAGAGCAGCGGGCGGAGATGGACCGCCGCCACACCGAACTGGCGGAAGGGCTGAAGTCCCTGCGGGCGGAGATGGACCGCCGTTTTGAAGAGCAGCGGGCGGAGATGGACCGCCGCCACACCGAACTGGCGGAAGGGCTGAAGTCCCTGCGGGCGGAGATGGACCGCCGTTTTGAAGAGCAGCGGGCAGAGATGGACCGCCGCCACGCCGAACTGGCGGAAGGGCTGAAGTCCCTGCGGGCGGAGATGGACCGCCGTTTTGAAGAGCAGCGGGCAGAGATGGACCACCGCCACGCCGAACTGGCGGAAGGGCTGAAGTCCCTGCGGGCTGAGATGCGTTCCCATTTTCGCTGGACGATGGGTCTTCTCTTCCCTATCGTTATCAGTGTTGTGGCCATGTTGATTCAGTTGTTCCTGAACGGGGCTCCATAGGAGATCCATGGCCCAGGCTCTGTACCGCAAGTGGCGTCCTCAGACGTTTGACGAGGTGGTCGGGCAGGACCACGTAGTCCGGACGCTGCGCAATGCCCTGCTCTCCGGCCGTATCCACCACGCCTACCTCTTCGCTGGCCCCCGCGGGACCGGGAAAACCACCACCGCTCGCCTTCTGGCAAAGGCTGTGAACTGTCTGGCCCCGGACCCTGCGGCCCGTCCCTGTAATCAATGCGCTATCTGTCGGGCTATCCAGGAGGGGCGGCTGATGGACCTGATTGAGATAGATGCCGCCTCCAACACCAGCGTGGAGGACGTTCGGGAACTCCGGGAGCGCGTAGGCTACCGTCCAACAGAGGCCCGCTACAAGGTCTACATCATTGACGAAGTCCACATGCTTTCTACTGCTGCGTTCAACGCACTGCTGAAAACGCTGGAGGAACCTCCCGCTCACGTTATCTTTGTCCTGGCGACCACGGAGCCCCACCGCATCCCGGCGACTGTCCTTTCCCGTTGCCAGCGGCTGGACTTCCGGCGGATTCCCCTGACCGAAATCGCTTCCCGACTGCGCACGATCGCAGAGCGGGAGAACATCCAGGCCGAGGAGGCCGCGCTGATGCTGATCGCCCGTCACGCCGCCGGAAGTATGCGGGATGCCGAAAGTTTGTTGGACCAACTGGCCGCATATGGGGAGGCCATACAGGGCCGAGACGAGCGCACAATCACGGTAGAGACGGTTCGGGCCGTCCTGGGGACAGGCGACGAAGAAGTTACCTTCGCCCTGACCGACGCGCTGGCCTCCGGCGATATTGGCCAAGGGCTACGCGTTATCCAGGAGGCGGTGGACCGAGGAACCGATCCCCGACAATTGGCCCGTCAGATGGCGGAGCACTTGCGTGCCTTACTCCTGGCTCAACTGGGAGCAACGGCGTCTGTGTACATTCCAGAAGCGTTCCGTAGCAGATTCCAGGAGCAGGCAGCCCAACTGGCCACTCCTCATCTGACCCGCGCCATCCGGCTTTTCAACCAGGCCGCAACGGAGACCCGGACGACCTGGCAGCCTCAGTTGCCCCTGGAACTGGCCTTCGTGGAGGCGGTGCTGGCAAAGGAGGGAATGGGAGCGCCCGGCGCCCGATCTGTTCCCGTGCCTCAAACTGGCACAGTTGTTCCCCAGCCCACCTCACAGGCCCCTACAGATGTCCCTCAGTCCACCGCTCCGAAGTCGGCGGGCCGACTGTCCGTTGGCCAACCCTTTTCTTCGCCCACGGCTCAACCCTCTGTCCGCCCGTCGTCGCCCTCGCTGGAGACTCCCCCATCCGGCCGTCCCCTGGAATCCCCTGCATCGGCCCCTCCGACTTCGGTCCAATCGCCCGTGACTCCGGAGGAGCGCCCCGAAGAAGACGCCCTCTCGCTGGAGGAGGTCCGGGCCCGGTGGAACGACTTCCTGCAGGCCCTTCGCTCTGTCAACCTCTCTCTCCAGGCCCTGCTCCGTTCCGGAAGGCCCGTCGGCGTGGAAGGGAGAACTGTTCTCATCGGCTTTGCCTATCCCTTCCACAAGTCAAAGGTAGAGGAGGACACCAACCGGCGCGCAGCGGAGGATGTTCTGAGCAAACTGCTGGGCCGTCGGGTAAAGGTGCGCTGTGTTCTGAGCGCTGAAGAGCCCGCGCCGACCCAGCCCAAGGCCCCCCGTGCTACCCCCGCCCGCCCCACCCAGATGCCTTCCTCCCCGGACGACCCTCTGGTCCAGGCGGCGGTGGAGAAACTCGGCGCGCGGGTGAAGACAAACTGAACCGGCTGGCTCCGACCTGTACACTCCGAACCTCCTTTGCTCAAACAGTCTTACGAAATGCCCTGATTTCGGGAGGTGCGAATGGCAAAACGACGGATGATACCTGGCGGTTTCGGCCCGCCCGGCGATATGCTCCGGCGGCTCCAGAGCCTTCAGGAAGACCTGATGAAGGCCCAGGAGGAGATCGCCGCGATGACCGTCACTGCGACGGCGGGCGGCGGCGCCGTCACCGTCGTCGTTTCAGGCGACCGGCGGCTCAAGTCCATCCAGATTCAACCCGACGTTGTGGACCCCAACGATGTGGAGATGCTCCAGGACCTTATTGTCGCCGCTGTGAATTCGGGGCTGGAGCAGGTAGAAAAGGCCGCCGCGGAGCGGATGAGCGCCGTCACCGGCGGTTTGGGCCTGGACCTGGGCCTGTAGGGAGAGGCGTGTGAGCCGATGGCAGCCCTGCCTCCCTCTGTCACCCGGTTGATAGAGACGCTTTCTGAACTTCCCGGAATTGGGCCCAAAACGGCCTCCCGGTTGACCTTTTTTCTGCTTCGGGGGAATAGTGACCTTCCCCTCCGGCTGGCGAAGGCCCTGGAAGACCTGAAGGCCCGCACTCGCCTGTGCTCCGTCTGTTACAACATCACCGAAGAAGACCCCTGCCCCATCTGTAGCGACCCTACGCGCGACCGATCCATTATCTGCGTTGTAGAGGAGCCGCTGGACGTGCTGGCGATTGAGCGGACGGAACACTATCGGGGCCTCTACCACGTTCTTCACGGCGCGTTGGCGCCGATGGAGGGCGTCTTTGCCGAGAATCTCCGCATCGCCGAACTGCTCCGACGAGTGGAGGCCGGGGGAGTTCAGGAAGTCATCCTGGCGACAAACCCTACCAGCGAAGGAGACTACACCGCTGCTTATCTGCTCTCCAAACTCCGCCCTCTGGGCGTCCGGGTCACTCGGCTGGGCCGGGGACTCCCTGTTGGCGGTGACCTGGAGTACGCCGACCAGGTGACCCTCACCAACGCCCTGGAGGGACGTCGGGAGTTACTCTGATGACCCCGTCGCCTTCCGATCTGCTGCCCTGGTTTGAAGCGCGCACGTCCCAGATTCTGGACCTGTTGCGTCAATTCGTGGAACTGGAGTCGCCCAGTACCGATAAGGCGGCGACCGACCGTCTCGCTCGCCTTGTCGCAGAGGTCGCGCGGGAATCGGGCGCACGGGTGGAGTGGGCCCCCCAGTCCCAGCGAGGCGACCACCTGCTGGCGACGTGGGGAGAGGATGGAGAGGGCTTTCTTCTCCTCTGCCATCTGGATACCGTCTGGCCTGTGGGGACGCTGGCGGAGCGCCCCTGGAGGGTGGAAGGAGAGAGAGCCTTCGGCCCTGGCGTCTACGACGACAAAGCCAGTGCAGCCATCATCCTGGCGGCCCTGCAGGGTATGCGGAAACTGGGCCTTTCGCCCCGTTATCCCGTCCGGGCCCTCTTCAACTCCGACGAGGAACTGGGGAGCGACACTTCCCGCGCCCTGATAGAGCGGGAGGCCCTTCGGGCCCGTGTCGTCCTGTGCCTGGAGCCAGCCCGGCCCGATGGCGCGCTGAAAGTCTGGCGGAAAGGGACGGGGCGGTACGTGGTCACAGCGTACGGGCGGGCGGCCCACGCCGGGGCCGACCACGAGCGGGGAATCAACGCGATTGAGGAACTGGCCCACCAGGTCTTACGTCTCCAGAAGATGACGGATTATCTGGTTGGGACAACCGTCAACGTCGGCTGGATTCAGGGTGGGACCCGCACCAACATCGTTCCCGACCGGGCGCAGATTCGGGTGGACGTGCGGGCCCGCACGGCTGCGGAGATGGCCCGGATAGACGCGGCGATCCGGGGCCTGCGGCCCGTCCTTCCCGGCGCGCGGATGGAGATAGAGGGCGGGATGAGCCGACCGCCTATGGAAGAATCGCCGGTCACGCTGGAACCCTTCCGGCGGGCGCAGGAGATTGGGGCGATGCTGGGGCTCACCCTGACGGCCGACGGAACCGGCGGCGCGTCCGACGCTAACTTTACGGCCGCGCTGGGCGTCCCGACCCTGGACGGGCTGGGGGCGGTCGGCGACAACGCCCATAGCCCGGAGGAATACGTCTGGATTCCGAGCCTGCCGCAGCGGGCAGCGCTGCTGGCGGCCCTGCTGGCGTGGTGGTGAAAGCCCCCAAAACGAGACGATGGACTGGAAGACCCTTCTGCGAACCCTGCTCTTCCTGCTTCTGGTCTGGAGTCTCTGCGGAACAGAAGCCAAAGGAGCCTTCGGCGCGTCTCCGGCCGCGCCTCCCGCTTCCCGCGGCGACGCGGTCTGCGTGCCGCGCCGGCTCTGGCGCTGGCGGGAGACCTGTCCGGAGTACGGCCCCGGCACAACGGCCTACCGGGTCGCCCACATCCGCCTGCCCGACCCTCTGCCCCAACTGCCGGTGGTGGAACTGAAGCCGGACCCGGAAGAGGACATCGTCCCCTTCACCTATGCCTATGTCCAGCGGCTCCCCCTCGCCGTCTACCGCCATCCGATGGAGGCCAAACTGGGGCTCCCTCCGGTTCGGGTGATGCTCTCCGGCCGGCAGTGGGTGAGCGTGGTGGGGATGGTGGAGTACGAGGGAGAACGGTGGGTTCAGATTAACAAGGACGAGTTTGTCCCTGCCGACGCGCTGGTCTTTGGCCGCCCCTCGTCGTTCCAGGGGGTCTACCTGACCGACCAGCCGGCCTATCCCTTTGCCTGGATCAACCGTCCGGTGCGCCCCTCGCGCGTCCCGCAGGGGCCACCAGACCCCAACGTGCCCCTCTATCGGCGGTACCAATTGGTCACCATTTATGCGAAGGAGTTTCGCCCGCCCCAGGAAATGTGGTATCTTATCGGGCCTGACCAGTGGGTGGAACAGAAGAATGTTTCTGTGGTGACCGTGGACCCGCCGCCCGCGGGGGTCAGGCCAGGGGAGCGGTGGATAGAGGTGGACCTCTTTGAGCAGACCCTGGCGGCCTACGAGGGCGAGCGGATGGTCTATGCGACCCTGATTTCCAGCGGCCGGGTGGGCGCCACGCCGACGCCGCCCGGCTTCTACCGAATCTGGGGCAAGTTCGCCCTTTCCAAAATGAGCAATCCCGATGTCCGGGATGGAAGTCCCATCTGGTACTACCTGGAGGACGTGCCCTGGGTAATGTACTTTCACGGTGCCTATGCGCTCCACGCCGCTTACTGGCACGACGCCTTCGGGTTTACCCGCAGTTACGGGTGCGTGAACCTGCCCCCGCGGGATGCCCGCTGGCTCTTTGAGTGGGCCGACGTAGGCACGCCCGTCTGGGTCCATATCACGCCCCCGTTTCCCGAAACAGGAGGGCCATGAAAGACCTGGAAAAGCGCGTGCGACAGTTGGAGCGCATCCTGGCTGTCAACGTGGAACTGGTCTCCAACCCTCAACAATCCTCATTGCTCACGAAAATCGCCCAAACCGCTGCAGAACTCACAGAAAGTGAAAGTGCATCCATTCTTTTGCTGGACGAACGGACCGGCGACCTGCGCTTCTGCGCCGCCGCGACAACCGAAGTCGCTTCCTTGTTGAGCGAAATCCCCGTTCCGGTGACCCACTCCATTGCGGGAACGGTCCTGCGGGAACGGCAGCCGATGGTAGTTCATAACGTCCAGGCCGACCCACGTCATTTCCGGGAAGTGGGCCAGGCCATCGGGTTTGAGACCCGGTCTCTGCTGGCGGTACCGCTCCAGGTGCAGGAACGGTGTATTGGCGTCCTGGAGGCGGTGAACAAACGCTGCGGGTCTTTTACCGACGAGGACAGAGAAATCCTGACCATTCTGGCTGCCCAGGCGGCCGTTGCGATAGAAAACGCCCGATTGCTGGAGGAATTGCAGAAGGCTCACCGGAAACTCCAGGAACTGGACCGGCTGAAATCGGATTTTATTACCATCGCCTCCCACGAACTCCGGACGCCCCTCAGCCTGATTCTGGGCTATGCCAGTCTGCTGCAGGAGCAGCAGCGCGGGAGCCGGGAACTGGAGGGGGTTCTGCGCGCGGCTGTCCGTCTTCAGCATATCATAGAGACAATGGTCAACCTCCGGTACCTGGAGACCGGGGAACTGCCCTTTCGCTATGAGGAATTCAACCTCTGCGATGAGGTCGCCCAGGCCTGCCAGATTCACGCGGCGCTCGCGGAGGCCAGCGGCCTCACGCTGGATGCCGTAATTCCTGAGGAGCCCATCCGGATTCGGGCGGACCGGGAGAAGATTCGGTTGGTTCTGGACAACCTGCTCTCCAATGCGATCAAGTTCACTCCTTCCGGTGGCAAGGTGCGGGTGAAAGTGGAGGAACGGTATGGCAACGCAGAGATCACAGTAATGGACACCGGGGTGGGGATTCCCCAGGAGGCTCTGGAGCACATTTTTGAGCGGTTCTACCAGGTGGAAAGCCCGATGACCCGACGGAGGGGTGGGCTGGGATTGGGGCTTTCCGTTGTTCGGGAAATTGTGGAAAAACACGGAGGGCGGGTCTGGGCCGAAAGTGTCCTGGGTCGGGGCAGCCGATTCACTGTTCGGCTTCCCTTGACTCCGTCCAGATAGGGAACCGTGCGGGTTTTGCGGCGGCCCTGAAGGCCGTCGCAAAACCCACATCTTGCTGGCAGGAGGTGACAACGATGCAGAATCGGATGGGGCTCCTGTTCTTCCTGGTGGCTCTTCTTGTCGCATGCTCCGGCAAAGGGCCCGCGCCCGCGCAGGAACTCCACGTCTACAACTGGTCGGCCTACATAGACCCCCAAATTTATCGGGACTTTGAGGCCGAGTTCGGCATCCGGGTTGTGGAGGACACTTTCGCCAGCAATGAGGAACTCCTGGCAAAACTCCAGGCTGGGGCCACGGGCTACGACATTATCGTCCCCTCCGACTATATGGTGAGCATTATGCTCCAGCAGGGCCTGCTGGCGGAATTGGATCGCTCCAAAATCCCGAACCTGGTCAATATTGACCCCCAGTTTTCCAGCCCGCCCTATGACCCCGGAATGCGCTACTGTGTCCCCTACCAGTGGGGGACGACGGGGATCGGCTACAACTCGGCTACCCTCCCGACCGCCCCGGATAGTTGGGCCTATCTATTTGACCCGGACCTGGCCTCCCGCTACGCAGGCAAATTCACCATGTTGAACGACGCCCGGGAGGTCATCGGCGCAGCCCTGAAATATCTGGGGTATTCCATGAATACGACCAACGAGGCGGAACTCCTGGCGGCCCGGGACCTGCTGATTCGTCAGAAACCCTGGGTCTATGCCTACGACAGCGAACAGTACCGGGCCCTCCTGCCCGCAGGGGAGATCGTGATGGCCCAGGGCTACAGCGGGGATGTTTTCATGGTCGCCGAAGAGGACGAACGTATCCGATACGTGATCCCTCGGGAGGGAACATCCATCTGGATGGACAACCTCTGCATCCCGGCCCGTGCGCCCAACAAAGAAGCCGCGCATCTGTTCATCAACTATCTTCTCCGTCCGGACATCGGGGCCCGTATCTCCAACTATACCCGATACGCCAGCCCCAATGCGGCCGCCCGGGCCCACATAGAACCAGAACTCCTTTCAGACCCCGCCGTCTATCCGCCGCCGGAGGTGATGGCCCGTCTGGAGTGGATTCGGGACGTGGGGGAAGCCACCCTGCTCTACGAGCGCATCTGGACCGAGGTGAAGGCTGCGACACCGTAGCGGGCCCGTGAGTCACTCCTTTTGGAGCAGCCGCTGGCGACAGCGGCTGCAGAAAGTCGCGTCCTTTACGTCGGTATCGTGCAACGTGTTGGAAAAGTGCATCACGCAGCGCGGGTCGGGGCAATGCCCCAGGCCGAAGGTATGCCCCAGTTCGTGGACGGCCTCCTTGAGCAACCGTTGTCGGAAGAGGCCCTCGTCCTCCGGGAGCCCATAGAACGAGGGGCGCAGGCGCGGGAGCGCGACAAAGGCCTCCCGACCGTTCAGGACGGCCTGCCCGAAGATAAAGTTGAGGCCAGGAGCATAACAATCCACGTCGGCCAGACCCAGCACTCGCTCCGCCGGGCCTCCGACCCAGCGCAGAGCATCCAGCATCGCCTCCCCCATGTACTGACTGCGCCGGGGGTCGTAGCCCGCCTTTGGAAGTGGAACCTCCGGGCCGACCTCCACCGAACAGGAGAGAAGAACCGCCAGTTCGTCCCGCAGCCACTCCAGCGTCTGCGGGGCAACGGTCCCAAGGGGGATTAGAAGAATTGAAGGAACTCCCATCGCCCTGCTCCTTAAGAGCGTATCTGAAACATGCTGAAAGTCCTGTAGCGCAGGCTTTTAGCCTGCAATGTAACGCAGGCTTTTAGCCTGCAATGTAACGCAGGCTTTTAGCCTGCAATGTAACGCAGGCTTTTAGCCTGCAATGCAGGCTGTTAGCCTGCAATGTAGCGCAGGCTGTTAGCCTGCAATGTAACGCAGGCTGTTAGCCTGCAATGTAACGCAGGCTGTTAGCCTGCAATGTAACGCAGGCTGTTAGCCTGCAATGTAGCGCAGGCTGTTAGCCTGCAATGTAGCGCAGGCTGTTAGCCTGTAGCGCAGGCTATTAGCCTGCAATGTAGCGCAGGCTGTTAGCCTGCAATGTAGCGCAGGCTTTTAGCCTGCAATGTAACGCAGGCTTTTAGCCTGCAATGTAACGCAGGCTGTTAGCCTGCAATGTACGCAGGCTATTAGCCTGCAATGTAACGCAGGCTGTTAGCCTGCAATGTAGCGCAGGCTTTTAGCCTGCAACGACCTACGCTACGGCGCCGCAGGTTCCCGGAGAACCTGAATTTTCAGACCTGTTCTCAGGCCGCCGCAAAAATCATCCGTTTCCCATCGGAGGCCTAAATGGAAGAGGAGGTGCGAAACGACGAAACCCCAGTGGCTATAGACCTGGAGGAAACGCCGCCCGGCCACAAGTCCGGCTTTGTCGCCGTCATCGGCCGGCCCAACGTCGGCAAGTCCACTCTGATGAACCAGTTGCTGGGGCAGAAGGTCGCCATCGTCTCCCCCAAGCCCCAGACGACCCGGACCCGTATCCAGGGCATCCTCACCCGTCCGGACGCCCAGATTATCTTCGTGGACACGCCGGGCCTCCACAGACCGCTCCACAAACTGGGCGAGGCGATGGTCGCCACCGCGGCTTCCGCTATCCCCGACGCCGACGTCATCCTCTTCGTCGTGGACGTCTCGGTGATGCCCACCGACGAGGACCGGATGATCGCAGAGATGATCCGTCAGCGGACGACAAAACCGGTCATCCTGGTCCTGAACAAAATGGACCTGCTTCCGCCGGAGAACGTGAAGCCCCACACCGAGGCCTACTGGGACCTGGTCCCCCAGCGGGCCGACTGGATGATGACTATCGCTACGGAAGGCGTCAACCTGGATAAACTTCTGAATCAGATTGTCCGACACCTTCCGGAGGGCCCCCGCTACTATCCAGGCGACCTGATCACCGACCAAACGGAGCGGGAGATCGCCGCGGAACTCATCCGCGAGCAGGTCCTCCACTTCACGTACGAAGAGGTGCCCCACTCCGTCGCCGTCGTCGTGGAGGAGTACAAGGAGCGGGAAGGCGGAGGCGTCTACATCGCGGCGACCATTTACGTGGAGAAGGAATCCCAGAAGGGCATCCTTATCGGCGCCGGGGGGCAGATGCTTCGTCGCATCGGAACGGCCGCGCGGCAGGAGATAGAGCGAATGGTCGGCGGAAAGGTCTATCTGGACCTGTGGGTGAAGGTCAGCAAGAACTGGCGCAAGAATCCAGCGATGGTCCGGCGGCTGGGGTACGGTCGGTAGCGGCCTCCCTGGCCGCCGCATACACCTCTTCCAGCGGAATGCCCCGCTCCCGCGCGATACGGGCGCAGTCCTCATACTCTGGAGAGATAGAAACCCGCTTCCCCTCCAGCCACTTCTCCTTGACCCGGACGGACCCCCACGGCGTCTCCACCGCTCGCTCGGCGCGCCCCGCGACCACCCGCTCCACGGGCCGCACCCGAACCCCCAGCGTGGGAGTCTCCCGCAGGATGAGCCCGACCAGCGCGTCGGCCCGCTCCGGCCGGGCCAGCGCGGAGAGCACGACCCCTGGCCGGCTCTTCTTCATCTGGACCGGGACAAACCACACGTCCAGCGCGCCCGCGGCGAAGAGCCGTTCCATCACATAACCCAACAGTTCCCCTGTTGCGTCGTCCAGGTTGCACTCCAGGAGCACGACCTCCTCGCGACCGGTCATCTCTTCCCGCTCTCCCAGCCAGGCCCGGACCGCATTGGGCCAGGGGAACTCCTTCTCCCCGAAGCCGTAACCGACGGCCCGCACCCGCATTGGTGGGTATGCGAAGGTCGCCAACTCCGCCAGCAGCGCCGCTGCCGTGGGCGTCAGAATCTCCGTCTGGGCGGGGTGGGGACGGGTGGGAGCGTTCACCTCCGCCAGCAGCGCAATGGTCGCCGGAGCCGGGACAGGCAGGAGCCCGTGCTCTGTCCGAATCATCCCGCTCCCCAGGGGGACAGGGGAGGCAAAGACCTCCGCCACTCCCAGCCGCTCCAATCCAGCCACAAACCCCACCACGTCCACCAGCGTGTCCACCGCCCCGATTTCGTGGAAGTGGACTTCTTCTATCGGCACGCCGTGGACACGCGCCTCGGCCCGCGCCAGCCGTTCCAGAACCGCCAGGCTCCGATCCCGAACGTTCGGGGAAAGGCGACTGGTCTCCAGAAGCCGCCGGATGTCGGGGAGATGACGAGCCGGATGGGCGCGGGCGATGTCCCGGACAAGCAGGCGCGTCCCGGAAACACCGCAGCGGACCTCCCGCACTACCTCCAGATCGTAGCCGGAGAGATCCATCTTCGCCAGGTCTTCCCGCAGCGTGTTCAGGGGGAGCCCCAGGTCCACAAGGGCGCCCAGGAGCATATCCCCTGCTGCGCCTGCAAAGAGGTCCAGGTAGAGAACAGTCCGGAGTTCGGGATTCATCGTCTGACAGCGGAACTTGTGCGGTTACCTGCCGTGCAGCCGCTGGCCTGCAGGATACGGGCCGACAGCCTGTTGCATACCCTTGAACAGACCATCCCGGGCTGTGAAATGTCGCTGGAGCACCCGGCACAGGCAACAGCCCGACAGCGCCTCACCGTTACAGCCGTATCGCTATGCGGCCTCTGCCGACGCATTTTCTTGGCGCTGATTAGAAATCAACCTTGCTTTGGCGCTTTCGCACCAGGCGTCGGCCTCCGCCGACGCATTTTCTCGCCGCCGAGAATGCAAAGAACGCGGGAAAAATCCGGAAAACCCTTGCATCCCCCGCGCTCTCCGCAGTGAGACATTCTGTCGGCGCAGGCCGACCATTGGCCGAAGGCCAAAGCAGGCCGACTTGAGTCGGCGCTGATTAGAAATCCGCCTTGCTGAAGAACGCAGAAAAATCCGGAAAACCCTTGCATCCCCCGCGCTCTCCGCAGCGAGACATTCTGTCGGCGCAGGCCGACCATTGGCCGAA